>JBFXJV010000014.1:0-17829 GCA_050174515.1 Methylocystis sp. | reverse complement strand
CACGGCGATGAAGGTCCCAAGCCTCATCGCGTCGATCGAGCGCGATTTGGAGGCCGGCCATGCCGCCGTCATCCAGATCGTCTCGACCAGCGAAGCCTTGATGGAGCGCCGCCTTGCGGAAATCCCCGCTTCGGAATGGGGCGATCTTTCCTGCGACATCACCCCCCGCGAATATGTTCTCGACTATCTTGCCCATTCCTTCCCGACACAGCTCTTCGAGGTCTATTCCGACGAGAACGGCGACCTTCAGTCGCGGCCCCTGGTCGACGAAGAGGGGAATCCCGTCCAGTCGCGCGAAGCCATGGAGCGCCGCGATCGCTTGATCGAACATCTCGCGGCGCTGCCCGCCGTGCAGGGCGCGCTCGACCAGATCGTGCAGCGCTTCGGAACGGAGATGGTTGCCGAGGTTACCGGTCGCGCGCGGCGGATCGTACGCAAAGCCAATGCCGACGGCTCCGATCGCCTCTGTGTCGAGAACCGGCCAGCCTCCGCCAATTTGGGCGAGACGCAGGCCTTCATGGATGACGAGAAGCGCATCCTCGTCTTTTCCGACGCCGGCGGCACGGGCCGCTCCTATCACGCCGAGCGAGCTGCCCGGAACCAGCGTCTGCGCGTCCATTATCTGCTCGAGCCCGGCTGGAAGGCGGATAACGCCATTCAGGGGCTGGGGCGCACCAATCGCACCAATCAGGCGCAGCCGCCGCTGTTCCGTCCGGTCGCGACCGATGTTAAAGGCGAAAAGCGCTTTCTCTCGACGATCGCCCGCCGGCTCGACACGCTTGGCGCCATCACGCGGGGTCAGCGCCAGACCGGCGGCCAGGGCCTGTTCCGACCCGAAGATAATCTCGAATCCCCCTATGGGCGCGCGGCGCTGCGCCGGCTCTATCAGCTCGTCTTCGCCGGCAAGGTCGAAGGCTGCTCGCTGACGCGCTTTATGGAAGCGACCGGTCTCGATCTCACCGATCAGGACGGCAGCCTCAAGGAGGAGCTGCCGCCGATTTCGACATTCCTCAACCGCATCCTTGCGCTGCCGATCGCGTTGCAAAATCTTCTCTTCGACGTGTTCGAGCGGTTGATGGCGGCGCAAATCGAGGCGGCAGTCGAGGCCGGCGTCTTCGATGTCGGCGTTGAGACGCTGATGGCGGAGAGTCTGGTCGTCAATAATTGCCGAACCATCGCCGTCCATGGCGGGAGCGGGGCGGAGACAGAGCTTCTGACCATCCTGCGCAAGGACAAGACGCGGATCACGACGCTTGACGCGGCTCATCGATCTGCAAGCGCGCCCCAAAAGTCGCGATTGATGATCAACGACCAGTCGGGCCGCGCGGCGGTCGAACTGCCGGCGTCGGCCTTGATGCAGGATGACGGCTCGATTCAGCCGCGTGTTCGGCTGCTGCGCCCGGCTCATCCCGATGTCATCACGGTTGAGGCGCTGGAGCGCTCGCATTGGCGCGATGCGACGTCAGAAGAATTTCAGCGCGCGTGGGAAGCTGAGGTCGCCTCCCTTCCCGAACTGACCGAGAGCACGTTTCATATTGTGACCGGACTCCTGCTCCCGGTCTGGAACCGCCTCCCGGACGAGGCCGCGCGGGTCTATCGCCTGCAGACCGATCAGGGCGAACGCGTCATTGGCCGGCTCGTTTCGGCGGCAAGCGCCGCCATGCTCCTTGAGGCGACAGGCGCCGGCGCGCCAACTCTCGCCCCGGCCGCCGCGATCGCCGCGGTCCTGCAGGATGGCGCGAGCCTCGTGTTGGCGGAGGGACTGGTGCTCAAGCGATCGCTGGTGATGAACCGGCATCGACTCGAACTCACGGGCTTTTCCGACACGATGGTCGAGCGCCTGAAGGCGCAGGGTCTCGTTTCCGAAATCATCGCCTGGAAGCTGCGCCTCTTCGTGCCGCTGGGCGATGAGGCTTCAAGAATAGTCGAGAAGCTTTTCGCCCTCTATCCCCTGCTCCGCGTCGCGCCCGCGACTCGCGTCAGCGCGTGAAGAGCGGGAGGCGATCATGGAAAGCTCCGCCCGGACTCTGTCTTGCAGTCTCGCCGAACATGTCGAGGCCGTTTGCAAACATTATCTCTCGAATGGTAGTCGCTGCGGCAATTACTGGATCGTCGGCGACGTGAACAACAATGCGGGCCGCAGTCTCTATGTGCGGCTCAAAGGTCCGCTCTCCGGCAAGGGCGCGCGTGGGAAGTGGACGGATGGCGCGACGGATCAACATGGCGACCTTCTCGATCTCATCCGCGAACGAGAAGGGCTTACGTCCTTTCGCGACACGCTTGACGAGGCGCGACACTTCTTGCGCATGCCGCGTGAGACGACGACCGAGAGTTGCGATCGGAATTCAGAGGCATGCGACACGATCGCGTTCGCCCGCAAAATTTGGGCGGCGTCGCAGCCGATCATCGGCACAAAAGCCGAGGCCTATCTGCGCGCGCGAAAAATCACCGCTGATTTGAGCAACGCGCCACTGCGCTATCACCCGGCGCTGATTTATCGCGAGAGCCGCAATTCGCCGTCGCGCAAATTGCCGGCCCTCGTCGCCGCCGTCACCGACAACAGCGGCGCGATCACAGGCATTCATCGGACGTTCCTCGACCCCGTGCGGAACGCAAAAGCAAATGTCACGTCGCCGCGCCGCGCGCTCGGCGCCATTCTCGGCAATGGCGTGCGCTTTGGAGTTGTCGAAGAATTCGCGATCATCGGCGAAGGAATCGAAACCGTGCTTTCGCTCAAGAGCGCAATGCCACATCTCCCAATGGTCGCGGCGCTTTCGGCGGGGCATCTCGCGGCGTGGAAAATTCCGGCCGGGATGCGCCGCCTGATCGTCGCCGCAGACAATGATCGCGCCGGACAAAACGCCGCGCACAAGCTTGCTGACGACGCCAAAGCAGACGGCGTCAAAGTGCAAACGTTTGTTTCAACAGAAAAGGATTTCAACGATGATTTGCGGCGCGTCACACGGGAGCATCTTCTGCGCCAGCTAGTTAATCACTTGCAATGACGGAGTTCGAAGAAAGCAGACGTTCCCGATGCTCTCCCTCGAGGGCTCACCTTGACCCAAAGCAGTCATGCACAAGTCGCCCCCCTGGTTGAAGTGACGCTTGCCTTTCCCGCCTATCTTTTTTGCCGCGACCAACTACAGGATGCCTACAACGACCAGCCGCCATCGACCACGATCGCCGAGCCTGTAACGAAGCCGCCGAGATCGGAGCACATCCACAATATGGCTTCCGCAATTTCCTCCGGAGTTCCAAGACGGCCTATAGGTTCGAGGTCGATCGCTTTCTGGACATCGCCCCCCGTAAAGCGCTCCATCATTGGCGTCGCGATGTTGCCTGGAAGAACCGCATTCACACGAATGTTATGCTTGGCGTAGTCGAGCGCAGCGGACTTGGTCATCCCAATTATCGCGTGCTTGGAGGCGACATAAGCGGCTCCGCCCGGGACGCCGCGAATGCCGGCACCTGAGGACGTATTAACTACAACGCCGCCGCCCTGTTTCAGCATCTGCGCGATCTCATGCTTCATGCACACGAAGGTGCCCCGCAGGTTGATATTGAGGATTCGGTCCCACTCCTGCAGCTCGATTTGGTGGAGTGGTGCGGCCTTGTTCTCGACGCCGGCGTTGTTGAAGGCGCAATCGATGCGACCGAAGGCTTTGACGGCTTGCGTGACCGCTGCCTCGATGTCTTCGGGCTTGGACACATCACAGGTGATCGCCAGCACCTCTCCGCCTGCTGCTTTAATGCGCTTGGCGGTCTCCTTCAGCCCTGCCTCGCTTCGGTCGGTCACCACTACGCGCGCCCCTTCGGCCGCAAATGCGACAGCTGTGGCACGGCCGATACCGCTCCCGGCTCCGGTGATGAATGCGGTCTTGCCTTCAAAGCGTTTCGCACTGGCCATTGCGGGGTTTCCTGTAAGGGATGTTGCTATGATGAGACCGTAGGCGCTACCTGGTTGCTGCTGCAGGCCTTAGACCGGCTGTGACGTAGGTCTAAACAGAATCTCACTGACGTCGACATCCTCCGGCTGACCGATCGCAAAAGCGACCATTCGCGCGAACGAATCCGGGGAGAGCGCAATCTTCTCGACCAGTTTCTGGAGGTTCGCAGAGATGTCAGGCTCGCTTATGTGTTCCAGCAACTCCGTGGCGACGGCGCCCGGCGAAATGACGGTCGTCCGGATATTGTAGGGCTTCACCTCTTGCCGTAGCCCCTCGGAGAGAGCCCGCACGGCAAATTTCGTCGCGCAATAGACCGCCGCCCCTGGGTCGATCTTGTGGCCATAGACAGAGGAAACGTTGATGATGTGCCCTGACTTCTGCTTTTTCATATGGGGCAGAGCGGCGGCGATGCCGTAGAGCACCCCCTTAAGGTTCACGTCGATCATCTGATCCCACTCAGCCAGCTTGAGACGGTCAAGGGGCGCGAGCGGCATAAGCCCAGCATTGTTAAGCATAACGTCTACGCGGCCGTAGCTTTCCACGGCCGTGTCGACCAGGTGCTTTACCTGCTCGGAGCTTGTGACGTCGGTTGCAATTGAAAGCGCCTTGCTGCCGCTGGCGGCCAATTCGTTCGCCAGTGACTGAATCCGATCGGCGCGCCGCGCGCCGAGCACGACGGTCGCGCCCTTTGCAGAGAGATGCCGGGCGGTCGCCTCGCCGAGCCCACTGCTCGCTCCCGTGATAACGACAACTTTCTGTTCGATATTGTTGCTCATGACCTTTGCTCCCGGCCTGCTTGGTACTGCGCGTCGCTCACCGGCTCCAGCCAGTCGACGGCTTTGCCATGCAGGGCCTCCTGTATGGCGATATGGGTCATCGCGGTAGTGGGGCTTGCGCCGTGCCAATGCTTCTCTCCAGGCGCAAACCAGACCACGTCGCCTGGACGAATTTCCTCGACCGGGCCGCCCCAACGCTGCACCCAACCAAGCCCGAACGTGACGATCAGGGTCTGGCCGAGCGGATGCGTATGCCAGTTCGTTCGGGCACCTGCGTCAAAGGTAACACTCGCGCTACTAACGCGAGCAGGTTCGGGTGCCTGAAACAAAGGGTCAATCCGGACGGTTCCGGTGAAATAGTCGCTAGACCCCTTGGCGGATGGCTGTGAGCCACTGCGCTTGATGTCCATGGCTGTGCCCTCGGTCGACTCGGCGGTCTCGGCGACCGTCACTGAGCGAGAATCTAGGGGACAAACGAACCCATCAAATCTGCCAAAGAGGTTCGCTTCTGGCGCATCGTTCCCACAAGCAGTCGGGTCACGCAAAGACCGGTTTGCCTCCCGATTCCAGACCTATGTTTTGAGGTCCGATGCGCGGGAACTTTCATGGCAGAAGATTCCAGAACGAACTTTTCTTGCCGTGCTTGCCGCGCATCCGCGCCACAAAAGCTTCGTGCGTTTCATGCTGTCCGAAATCCGGAATCGTAGGAGCAAGACCCGTGCATTCCTGAAAATGTCGCGAGGTGTGCTTGTATCGACTGGACCTGCCGTGATCGAGAGAGAATTCGATCATAGCGCGGAGCGCCAGCGTCGCAGCCAAGGGATGCTTGCCTGCCAGCACTTCCGCGACAGGCGTCAGAAGCTCATATCGATCGCCATCCAATTTTTCGGCGCGCGCGAGTACGAGCTTCGCTGCCCGATCCGGCGCTGGCCAGGCGGCGAGGAACGAGAGCGCCGCACTGAAAGGCTCGAAACTCTCTGCGAAATCGAGCGCGCGGCTTTCCGCCTCGACGTCGTCGAAGTCAGGCAGGCGCTTGAGATAGTCGCGCAAGTGACGCGCCGACAGAAATCGTTCGAAGCACGACCAGCGCGCCGCCTGCGCATCATCGCGGCGGTCGAGGGCGTCAAGCGCGGCGATGCGCGCGTCTTCCCACTCGAGTTCTGGCCAGCCGGCGCGCCTGTGTTCCGCCGCTTCGAGCGCCGTCAGCGCTTCCGCCGCGCGGCCGGCGGCAAGGAGCCGCCCGGAAATTTCGGCGGCGATGCGCGGGACCTTTCGGGTTTCTGGATCATATTGCGCGATGAAGGCGTCGACGTCGCCCAGCGCGTCGGCGATGTCTCGCAGCGCCCCCTCGATAACGCGGGCGCGGTGACGATCGGCGATTTCGTCTTCATAGATCGGACCGCTGGTCGCCCAACCGATTTTTCGGCGCTCCTGTTCGGGCGCCTTTCTGATCTGCTCCTTGGACAGGGCGACGAAGCGCTGCTTCAAATGTTGGAGACCTTCGTTGCCGAGCGCAGGACGCAGAGTTGCGATAAGACCGTCGAATTCTCCGTAGTCATTGGCGATCAAAGCCTCAAATGCTCGATCGGCCAATTCTTTCGAGTCGCCTTCGGCGGCTTCGGCCAGCCGCCCGAGATCGCTGACGCCGTCGTGGAAGATTCCGATCACCGTTCCGCTGCTGTCATCGCAACGCGCGAACACCGAGGAGGCGAGCGCCATGAAACGCCACATTAGATCGAGCGCTTCTTTCGGATCGGCCTTTCCGACATGTTCGACAATCGCGCGTCGCTGCGCCTCGAGATCGTCGACGAGCGCGCGGCGGTTCTGCCAGTCGACGAAGCTTCGAGAGCGAGAAATGGCGGTGAGGCGCTTGCGGATTTCGCGCGCTGCGTCGGCGGGGCTTTGCGCCCCCGCAATGGCAAGGCGCAAGCGTCGTTTTGCGGCGGCGTCGCCGCTGCTGATGTCGATCAGCAGTTCGGCCAGTCGCTTCGCGCCGAGCGCTTCCAAGTTCTGGGCGTTGAGGGTGTTTTTCGGCGCCATGTCGGATCGAAGCTCGGGTGACAGTGAACCCGCGAGAAAACGATGCGTGAGAAGTCGGCACTGTCGTTGATCGATTACCGGGGGTTCACAACGAATACCAGGTGGCGCGCGCTTTGCCGCGCTGTCTGACGCGTCCGTCCGCGACCAGTTCGCGCAAACGCACTTTTAGCGTATTCCGATTTGCGCCGGTGAGGGATGCAAGCTGCGCGATGGTCAGACGTTCGTTCGTCTGCAGAGCTCTGAGGACTTCGAGCGAAAGAGTCGGCAGATCGGCGTCGGCACCCTGAGAAATCCGTTCCTGGTCCAGTCTTGCCGCAAGGCAGTCCTTCTGCCGCTTGAGGCAGCGAAGGAAGAATCCGACCCACGGCTCCCAATCCGGCGTTTCGCTCTTGAGCGTCGTCTGCGTACGACGGAGCGCCTTATAGTATAGGTCTTTGTTTTCCTCGATCACGCGCTCGAGCGAGGCATAGGGAACATAGGCGTAGCCCGCTCGCAGCAAGAGCAGCGTGGTGAGCACGCGCGAGAGCCGCCCGTTTCCATCCTGAAAGGGGTGGATCGCGAGGAGCGTCACGACGAAGACGGCGATGACAATAAGCGGATGCAGCGATTCTTCATCCAGCGCTTTGCGCGTCCAGGCGACGAGCGCCTCCATTTCCCGCGGAGTGTCGAAGGGCGCGGTCGTCTCGAACACAACGCCGATTTGCCGTCCATCGGCGTCGAACGCGACGACATTGTTCGACAGGGTCTTATAGGAGCCGCGATGGCGCGCATCCTTGTCGCTGTGACGCAGCAAGGCCTGATGCAGTTGGCGGATATGGTTCTCGGTGAGGCGCATATCGGCGTGCGCCTCGAACACCAGATCCATCGCCTCGGCATATCCGGCGACTTCCTGCTCGTCGCGGGTTTTGAACGCCGTTATCGAAATTGCGCGCGAGAGCAGATCCTCGACCTCGGCGTCCGATAGCTTCGCCCCCTCAATGCGCGTCGACGAGCCGACGCTTTCGATGGTCGCGACCTTGCGGAGCGCGCTGAGTCGGTCCGGCGAAAGCGTTTTGAGCGCCTCCCATCGGCCTTTGAACTCATCGATTTCCGCGATGAGCTTTACGAGGTCAGGACCGAATGCAAGCTTCGGCTCCCTCATTTACATGCGCTCATATCCGATTCCATGCCCGATAATACCCGATTAGACCCGATTTCCTACGCGATTTTTTAAGCCCCCTGAGCCCGAAAGAAGTGGCAGTCGGTATTCTGATGAGATCGGCACGCTGTCGGCGTAAATGGTTCGCGGTCGCATTCTTCTATCGTCGGCGATTGGTTCGCTTAAGGTTACAAAGCCTTGGGTTCTTAACGAGGGGCTTGGCTCAGCCGCCATCCGGGCGCGAACGTTCCGATAGGCCCCGCTTCGCCGTGCGGTTCGGTGTGGGAGGACGTTGCTTCTCTTCTTCGTCGTTTTCGCTGAGAGGGCCGCGCGCCGGCCTGAGAGAGCAGCGATGTCGCCACAAGCGTCACGCTTGCCGCAACGCTCCCCGCCGACTTCTTTCCCCTGCCCTACGCTGGCGCTTCGGGCATTCCGCGCGGATCAAAGAAGTCGGCGGGGAACGTCCTCCGCTTTGCTGCGGCCCGGGGGTGCGACGCGAGCCGCCCGTGGCGCGGGATCGCTGTCAGGCCGCGATCGGCGCGGCCTCAAGCAAAAGCGCCAAGCGATGAACGATGAATTCACGTCCCTACCCTGCGACACACACGCGCCGGTTCACGACGCCCAGTCGCCCTCCTCGCACCTTCTCGATGAAATCGCCTTGCACGGCTATCGCCCGCTCGACGACGAACCGGATCCGCGGCCCCTGCCCTCTTCTGACGTCGCGTCGCTCGCGCTCGAAGCCGCCGTCGAAGCTCTTTCGGGGCTCTTTCTCGATACCCGGCTCGAGGCTGATCTGCCGGACCTTCTCTGGTCCTTCGTCAACGTCTTTCATCGCAAGGCGGATCGTATCGACCGCGATCTCGACGACAATGAAACCGCGCAACGGCGCGCGCAGGTCGAGCAGGACGGCTCGGAAATCCGTTCGGTTGAACTGGAACGGTTGATCGCGCAAGGGTTGACGCTGACCGAACGTCGCAACGCCTTCGAATTCTTTCGCGACCATCTTGCCGAACTCTATGCGACGGAGACCGGTTCCGCCTGGCGACCGCGGTCGGGCTCGAAGGTCAATCACCGTGCGCTGACCGCGGCGCTGATCGACAGCCGAGATTTCCTGAACGCCAAGAAGCTAGCCGAGACGCAAGTACTCTTTCCGCCCGGCTCTCGGATCGCCTTCGCTGGCGGCGTCGATTGCAACGATCATCGGCGCATTTGGGAGGCGCTCGACAAGGTCCATGCGAAGCATCCCGACATGGGTCTTCTCCATGGCGGCGGCGCAAAAGGCGCCGAACGGATCGCGTCCTGCTGGGCGGATCATCGCAAGGTTCCGCAAGTCGCCTTCAAACCGGACTGGAGCCATCACAAGAATGCCGCGCCCTTCAAGCGCAATGATCTGATGCTCGAAACATTACCTATCGGCGTGATCGTCTTCCCCGGCTCAGGGATCGTCGAGAACCTTGCGGACAAGGCGCGCAAGATGGGAATTCCGGTGTGGCGGTTCAAATGAGTCGCCGTCGGACTCTAGTTGACCGCGGTCAACATGACACCCTGCGCTATCTCCGATGGCCGGCCGCGCGCGTTAATCATTCGTTAACCCAATTTTTCTTGCAGACAGTCCGAGAATCGGGCCTACTTGCCACGCAATTCACCCGTAGGTTTGATCTTAAACCGTAACTACGAGCCTGATCCGTGGCATCTCAACCCGCCATCCAGCCGCCCCCGCTTTCCGAGATTCACGAGGTGATCGCGGGCGATGCGCAACAATTATCGGCAAAACTGCTCGCGCACCGCAAGAAGCTGTTTCCGCCAGAAGCGCGCAAGACCCTGCGTCGATTCTCTTCCGGGGAAGCGGCCAAGCTGATAGGCATCAACGATGGCTATCTTCGACAACTCTCGTTGGATGGCAAGGGGCCGCAGCCCGAGACCAGCCCGACCGGCCGGCGTTCCTATTCGTTCGAAGATATTCAGGCGCTACGCGTCTTTCTTGACGAAGGGGGCAAGGCGGGACGGCGGTATTTGCCGCGCCGAGGAGAGAACGAGCACCTTCAGGTATTATCGGTCGCCAATTTCAAGGGTGGTTCAGGCAAGACCACGACGGCGGCGCATCTGGCGCAATACCTCGCGCTGCAGGGCTATCGCGTTTTGGCGATCGACCTCGACCCGCAAGCGAGCTTGTCTGCCCTGCATGGCTATCAGCCTGAGTTTGATATTGGGGAGAACGAAACATTGTACGGCGCGATCCGCTATGATGGCGCGCGCCGTGAGCTTAAGGAAATTATCCGGCGGACCTATTTCCCGGGGCTCGACATTATCCCCGGCAACATCGAACTCATGGAGTTCGAGCATGAGAGCCCGAAGGCCCTAGCGGAAAAGAAACAGGGGGACGCCCTCTTCTTCGCGCGCGTCGCGCAAGCGCTTGGAACTGTGGCGGACGATTATGATGTGGTCGTTCTGGATTGCCCTCCGCAACTTGGATTTCTCACCCTATCCGCGCTTTGCGCGGCGACAGCCGTCCTGATCACGGTACATCCGCAGATGCTCGACCTCATGTCGATGTGTCAGTTTTTGATCATGACCTCGGACCTTCTGTCTGTTGTGGCCAAGGCCGGCGGCAACATGGAGTATGACTGGATGCGTTACCTGGTGACTCGATTTGAGCCCACCGACGGACCGCAGACCCAAATGGTCGCGTTCATGCGCTCGATTTTTGGCGAGCGGGTGCTGACGTCGTCGATGGTGAAGAGCACTGCAATTTCCGATGCAGGCATCACGAAACAAACACTCTACGAAGTATCGCGAGAGCAGTTCACGCGCGCCACATATGACCGTGCGATTGAAGCGCTGGGCGCGGTGAACGGAGAAATCGAGGGGCTAATCCGAACGGCTTGGGGGAGGTAGGGATGGCGCGCAAAAACCTCTTGCTGGGCTTGGACGAGGAGGAGTTGACCGCGGTCAACTCCGAGAATGGGCCCGCCCGCCGCCCGCCGCCGACACTCGGAACCAGGGGGGCGGTCGGCGCTATGGGTCGCTCTTTGGAGCGGATTTCTGCGGATTTCGACGCGGCGAAGGCCCTCGAACAACGGCTACTTTCCGGCGCGAACGTCGTCGAAATCGATGCATCGCTTGTCGACGCCTCATTCGTCACGGATCGTCTCGATGAAAGCGAAGCGGACTGCGCGTCGTTGCTCTCGTCCATTCGCACTCACGGGCAGCAGGTTCCGATACTGGTTCGACCTCACCCGGATGTCTCAGGGCGCTACCAGATCGCCTACGGCCATCGGCGCTTGCGCGCTCTGCGAGAATTGGGGCAGCGCGTAAGGGCGGTCGTTCGCAGTCTGAGCGATGACGAACTCGTCATCGCACAAGGGCAAGAGAACAGTGCTCGTCGCGATCTCTCCTTTATCGAACGCGCCTCCTTCGCGGTGTCGCTTGAAGATCGCGGATTTGGCCGCGAAACAATCATGGCCGCTCTAGCCGTCGACAAGACGGAATTGTCGCGGCTGATTTCCTGTCGCAAGGCATTGCCGGACGAACTCGTGAAAGCAATCGGGGCGGCTCCCAAAGCGGGCCGGCGCCGTTGGATGGACCTTTCAGAGCATCTCAAGGCGCCGCGGTCGAGCAAGTTGTGGGCGCGCATTTGTAGCGAAGCGGAATTTGCGCAGCTCGACTCAGATTCGAGGTTCGCTGCGGTCTTCTCGGCGCTTGCCACCAAGAATGCGCCGGCGAAAACTACCTCGTGGATCGACCATGAGGGACGAAAGATCGCGCGGGTCGACGAAGATTCGGGATGGCTGCGCATCAACGTCGACAAGTCGGTGGACGCCGAGTTCGGCGCATACGTCGTGGCCCAACTGCCGGCCTTGCTTAAGGCGTTTCAGGTGGCTAAGCGCGATGATTAGTTTTGTTGCGAGCACTGCGCGCACGCGCACGCTCGTCGAGTAACGAGTTAGGCGTTTCGTCAACAAAGATTGAGGTTACGACAAAAGAAAAAGGCCCCCGAAACATCGCCCGGAAGCCCTTCTCATAGTTCGCACCTAGAGAATCATACTTCCGCGAATCGCTGTCAAGAGTTGGCGCCGTTTCGGCGAGCAGATTTCTTTTGCCTGAACGAGGCAAAAGCTCATGAGAACATATTCAACGACGCCCTTTGGGCGGCGGCCGTTGACGCTTGCCATGGTGGCGGCGCAGGCGGCGACGCGAGATTTCGCGGCAAAACCCGACGCGTCCGAGACGGTCGTCCATAAATGGCGACTGTTTCGCGCAGCTACTGAAGCCAAAGGCCCGCTCGGCGTCACCGACCGGGCGCTGTCGGTCCTGCACGCCTTGCTGAGCTTCCACCAGGAAACTGCGCTGACGTTGCCGGAGGCCGAAGGCAGGGAAGGCGGGGAGAGCGATTCGCCCGGGATCGTGGTGTTTCCATCGAACCGGGAGCTCTCGATCCGCGCCCATGGCATGGCGCCGGCGACGCTACGTCGTCACCTCGCCTCGCTTGTCGAGGCGGGATTGATCATCCGGCGCGACTCACCAAACGGTAAACGTTTCGCGCGGCGCGGGCAGGGGGGCGAGATCGCAGAAGCCTTCGGCTTTGATCTGGCGCCGCTCATCGCGCGCGCGGCCGAGATCGAAAACCTCGCCGAAGAAGTGCGCGTCGAGAACCGCGCCATCGCTCTGTTGCGCGAGAAGATCACGCTGCTTAGACGCGACATCGCCAAGATGATCGAGACCGGCATGGAGGAGGGCGTTCGCGTCGCGCCGGTGTCGATCGATGGGCGGGCGATCGGCGACTGGGAAGGCCTTTACGGATGTTCGCAGGCCCTTTCGGCGCGTTACTCGCGCAGTCTCGACCGAAGCGCGCTGGAGGCTTTGGCGGGGGAATTGACGGCACTCGCAGCCGAAATCCAGAATCTATTGGAGGCGCACGTAAAACAGCAAAAAAGAAGCGCCAATGAGTCTCGGACTGAGCGCCATATACAGAATCAAATCACAAACATTCCTGATCTTGAACCTAGCCTTCGAGAAGGCAGGGCCGAACCGCCCGGGTCAATGCCGGAAGCCCCGGAAGCCGAAAGGGCAGGGGGCGCCGAAGCTGAGGGGTCTGGCTCAGGACTCGGGGAACGACAACTATCGTCGACGCGAACCTATCCGCTGGGCATGGTGTTGCAAGCCTGTCCCGACATCGTCGACTACGGCAAACGCGGCGAGATTGCCTGCTGGCGCGATCTCATCGACGCCGCGGCGATTGTCCGCTCGGCGCTCGGCGTCTCGCCCGACGCCTGGAAACAGGCGCTCGATGTCTTGGGCGAGCATGACGCCTCGATCGTCATCGCCGCGATCCTGCAACGGGGCGAGGAAATCAAATCCGCCGGGGGCTATTTGCGGGTGCTGACCGGAAAGGCCCGGGAAGGGGAGTTTTCGCTCGGCCCGGTGCTGATGGCGCTGCTGCGCGGCAAGGCGGCAAAGGCCGCGCGTGACCGAAAGAAGGCGGGGTGATTGGACTTTTGACGAGGGCTTCGCTGCCGTGGATTTGGCGATTATCGTTGCCCATCGAGGGAGCACGGACGCCATGACCGATACGATGATCCAACTCGCCATCTTGTCCGACGCGCTGGTCAAGATCATCGAACTTGGTCCGTTGGCGGATTCGGGAAAAGCGGCGCCGACTGATCTCTTGAGCCGGGCAGGGGACATTGCTGCGCAGGCGCTGACGGCCGCCGCCACCTACGGCGCGTTACCGCCATTTGCGAATCCTTTGGATCCTCGATCAACCGAAGATGACCGCGCGTGACTGGCGTCGCTATAAGCCCGCCGCTTTGGTGAGATTGACCCGGAACCTGTCGCGTTTCCGCTGGTAGCGACGCGTCATTTCGGCGGAGGCGTGGCCGAGATGCTTTTGCACATGCGCTTCCTCGATCTGCGCCGAGGAGGCGAGGCCGGCGCGGAGTGAATGCCCGCCAAAGGCGCGCCGCCGCTCGCCCTCGGTGAGATCGCCGCGAATGCCGGCGGCAAGCGCGGTTTTCTGCACCAGGCGGGCGACATGCTTGTCGGTGAGGCGCTCGGCCGAGACGCCGCCATTCTTGCGCGCAATGGGGCGGAAGAGGGGGCCATGGCTGATTCGGCCGAGCCGCATCCAGGTCTCCAGCAGCGCGACGGGGCAGGTCTCGGGACGCGAGCCGCGGCCGATTTCGACTTCGCGCCAGCCGGTCTTGCCGGATATCTGCAGCACCGCGCCGCCTTCATTGTTGCTGGCGCTGGATAGATCCGCGCCAGGAGGAAAAATCTCGACCCAGCCGTTTCCGTCCTCGCTCTGATCGGGCCCGCAATCGAGGCCGATGATTTCCGACCGGCGCAGGCCGCCGGCGAAGCCGATCGCCAAAATGGCGCGGTCGCGGATCCCGCGCAGATCCATCTCGAGCGTCGCCAGCATAGCGATGAGTTCATCGGCAAAGATGGCTTCCTTTTGGACCGGCGGTCGGCCATGGGCGCGGCGAATGCCGGCGAGCACTGTCGAAATATGCCGGTCGGCAGTGTCGAGCGGTTCGCCGCGCTGGCGGTAATGCCAACAAATGCCGGCGAGCCGGCGCTCTAAAGTAGCGACGGAAACCGGCTCCCGGCCCAGACCTCCCTCCATGCAGGCGGCGAGATAGAGGCCGATGGTTTGCGGGTCCGGGGGCAGGGGATCGAGGCCCTGCCGGCGCAGCCAGGTCGAAAACTGCCGCCAATCGGCGTCATAGGCGCGTCTTGTGTTGTCCGAGCGGGCGTTGCGGGCGTAATCGCGGGCTTTTTCTGAGAGGGCGGCGAGATGAGGCGCCGAGGCTCGCTCAGCGACCGCCGCGCCGCGGTCTTCCAGTTCATCGTCCGTATTGGCCATCTCGTCCTCGTTTTGGCGCCTGTCGGAGGCCCGCCCGACATTTCGGGCTCGAAAATCCGACGCCTCGCCAGGCTGATCGGGACTGATTTCGAGCGTTATCGCCCGGAATTCGAAGCCTGTCGAATCACGTCCGATAAGCGCACATTATCGGACATAAAAGCGAGACGACAAGTGCGGCGGATTGCGTGCCAAAATAGGTGACAAAGCGCCGCTGTCGGCTAAGATTCTTCTATGCAAGCGCTTGATTCGCTGTCGGCGTCCGCGCCCGCTTCCCCCACAAAGAGGCCGCCGCGGGCGCGTCGCACTGAGGCGATGACGCCTGAAATCCGCCTGGAAATTCAACCACTTCCGCGCTGGGCGCGACCCCGGGGCACCGATCCGGCCGCGGCCGCCTTTTCCGCCGGCGCTGGTCTGGCGCTGTTCGACCAGATCCTGCGCGGCGCCGACGGGGGCGAACCGGTCTATGCCGGTTGTTTGCGGCAACGGCTCGCGCTGCGCGCGGCTGATTCCTGCGCGACGCTTTGCCGACTGCGCGAGGACGCGGCCGCCCTGCGCGACGCCGAACATCTTGCAGGCAGCGGCGAGACCAGCCCCGCTGGGCGGCTGCATCGCGTCTTCCGCCTTTATGCGTCGAAGGGCGAGCGACCCGATGCGGCAATCTTGCGCGCGGCGGGGCTTCTCGGATTAAATGAGGCGATCGACGCCAGCGCCCTCGCTGAAGCGGCGACCACGGCGCTCGATCCGGTCACTGCGGCGGCACGGGCCAGCGCTGCGGCGATGAAACACTGCCCACCCTCCACAGACGCCGAAATCTTCGCCTTCGTTGTCGCCGATTTTGCGCTAGCGCGCCGTCTCGACTGGCCGCGGCCGGTCCCTCTGCTCGCTGTCGCCATGGCGCATCCCTCGCTCAGGCGCGGGGTAGGGGGAAGGCGGCCTAGACCCTCGGACGCGGACTGGCCGGCGGCGGTCGCCTTCGCCTATGGGCTCGCGGTCGTCGAGGCCCATGCGCTCGCCGTCGATCTGGCGCGCCGCGCGCTAAAGATTCTTTCCGTCGCACCGGTCTTGCGTGCGAAGAGCGCGCGTCGCGTCGTCGACATGCTGCTCGGCGACGACGCCGTCACCCCTGCCGCAGCCGCGGCCCGCACGGGGATGTCGGATCGCGCCGCGCGGCGGCTGTTCGACCGCCTCGTGACGCTTGGCGCCGCGCGCGAACTCACAGGGCGCGAGAACTTCAGGATCTATGGTCTATGAGACGCGCCAACGCCGCCCGTCTTGATCGCGAACTTCCCGACCGCGATCTTGCCGACCTGCCGGAAGGGATGCGTTGGCGCGAATGGATGATGCGCGCCGAGGCGGCGATCTTCGCCGCGCCGAAGCCCGTTGCGCGCGAGAGGCTCGCCGGGCTCGTCGGCGACGCCTGCCGGCTCGACGCGCTCATCGCCGATATCAACGAGGAACTGAAAGCGCGCCCCTATGAGATCGTCGTCGTCGCGGGGGGATATCAGTTTCGCACGCGCCCCCGCCACGCCGAGACCCTACGCGCGCTCGCCGGCACAAAGGATGCGGGGCCGCCGTCCTTCACCCGGCTCGAAATGCTGGCGCTGTCGGCCATCGCCTATCAGCAGCCGGTGACGCGGGCGGAACTGTCGCGCCTCGTCGGCCACGACATCAGCCGCGACATTCTCGGCCGCTTGAAGAGCCTCGGCGTCATCGCCCCCGGCCCCCGCGCTCCACAGCCCGGCGCGCCCATCGCCTGGGTGACGACGCAGAAGTTTCTAGAAGTCTTCGCGCTCGGAAGTCTCGGCGATCTGCCAGACCTCGACGCCGCTGGCACGTTGGGGCGAGACGCCGACGACTGCGTCGAAGCCGCGCTCGACGATGCGCTCGGACGGGACGATGAGGACGATGAGGAAGGCGCGAAGGAGGATGATAACGCCTTCGACGACACGGAGGTCGAGGTTTGACGAAAGAAGGCGCGTCGGTTGCGGCAATTGATCGGCTTTCCCAGTGACGAATACGAAGGCGTGCTTTTAGACGACCGTGACGACGCTCCAACATCCTCAGACGACTTTGCTGAAATCGTCGCGCCGCTGACGTAACGTCAGCCATTGCAGCGCCGATTCGACCAGCCATGGCCAGGCGCGACGAATCCAAGCTGGTGTAGGTCTCGATTATAACGCGGGAGGTCGGAAGAAATTTGTTGCGTTGCACGCGAGGCCGCCCAGATTTGGAAGCGCCAGGGGACGGGCCAGCCCGAAAGCTGTCCTCTTCAGGCTCGAAAGGGAGGCCTATGAGCACAATTCTGAAAGTCGCGATCTCTGTCGCCGCCGTATCGTTGCTGGCGGCGGGCGGATGGGCGGCGTGGACGCTGCGGCAGACTAATGCGCTGCCCGAGGGGATTGTCGCCTCCAATGGCCGCGTGGAGGCGACTCAGGTCGAGATCGCGACCAAACTGGCTGGACGCATCGTCGAAATCGTCCCCCATGAGGGGGATATGGTTGACGCCGGGTCCGTCGTGGCCCGACTCGATCGAGCGGAAGTCGATGCCCAATTTCGTCAAGCTCAAGCGGAAGCCCAACGCGCCCGCAAAACCTTGGATGCGGCGAAAGCGGCCCTTTCGAGCCGCAAAGCTGATCTTACCTTGGCGCAACAGGAGCTCGATCGAACGACTATTCTTTTGAAAAAGGGCTTCGCGACGAAACAGCGCCTCGATCAACAGCGTCAGCAGATGACTAGCGCCAGTGGCGCGGTCGAAGCGGCGAACGCTCAAATCGAGGAAGCGCAAGCCGCCATCAGAGCCGCGGATGCGCAGGTCGATCGCTTGAAGACGGTCGTAAATGACGCAACGATCACGTCGCCGGTGCGCGGTCGTGTGCAATATCGTCTGATTGAGCCGGGCGCTGTGCTTGCCGCAGGCGGTCGCATAGCAACCGTCCTCGATCTCAAAGACGTCTACATGACAATTTTCTTATCCGCGCGCGATGCCGGGAAAGTCACGGTCGGCGACGACGCCCGAGTCGTGCTCGACGTCGCGCCGGATCGCGTGTTTCCCGCCCATGTCTC
>JBFXJV010000013.1:0-18371 GCA_050174515.1 Methylocystis sp. | reverse complement strand
GCTGCGCGCGATCGAGCGCGGCCTGGAGGAGGCGCGATTCGCTCTCCTGGCGCGAATCGGCGCGCCCAGGGCTGCTTCAGAGGCGCTGAAACGCGTTCACCCGCAATCCTATCTCGAGGCCCTCGAACAGGCGGCGCCGAGGGAAGGCTATTCGGCCCTCGACAGCGATACGCTTATGTGTCCGGACACGATCGAGGCGATCTGGCGCGCCGCCGGCGGAGCTGTCGCGGCGGTGGACGAGGTGATGTCGGGACGCGCCGACAACGCCTTCGTCGCCGCCCGCCCTCCCGGCCATCATGCCGGGGCGCGCAATCCCATGGGCTTTTGCTTCGTCAACAATGTCGCGGTGGCGGCGCGCCATGCCCAGGCGGCGCATGGGGCGGAGCGGGTCGCGATCGTCGATTTCGACGTGCATCACGGCAATGGCACGCAGGAGATTTTCTGGGCCGACGAGACCGCCCTGTTCTGCTCTACCCATCAGGCGCCCTTTTATCCCGGCACCGGCGGGCGCAATGAGACGGGCGTCCATGACAATATCGTCAACGCGCCGCTTTTCGCCGGTTCGACCGGCGACGCCTTTCGTGAGGCGCTCGAGGATCGGATTCTCCCTCGGCTGCGCGATTTCGCGCCCGACCTGATTCTAATCTCAGCAGGTTTTGACGCCCATGAGCGCGATCCGCTCGGCGGGCTGCGGCTGCGCGAAGTTGACTTCGGCGACGCGACCAAGCGGCTGATGGAGATCGCAGACCGGCGCTGCGGCGGCCGGATCGTCTCGATGCTTGAAGGCGGCTATGACGTCGACGCCCTCAGCCGCTGCGTCAACGCCCATGTCCTAGCGCTGATGGGCGGTTAGGCGCGGCACGCCGCCAGCGCGCGGCAAAAACTCAGCCCTGGCGGGCCTTGTAGCGCCGCTGCACCTTATTGATCACATAGACGCGGCCCTTACGGCGCACAATCTGATTGGCGCGATGGCGCGAACGCAGAGATTTCAACGAGTTACGTATTTTCATCGGTCTAACCCCGGCAATGGAGAACTGGCCGGGATACGCCCAGCGCTTCGTTGGCCCCGCCTATGCCCTATTTCATCCCCGCAATCAAGACTGACCGCCGGTAGCGTGCTCAAAAGCGCGCATTGACGAAGAACCGCAGATTCGCGCCCGGCAGCAGCACTTCGTCCTTCCTGAAGGAAACGCTGTTGCGGATGTCCTGATTAAGGAGATTGTCGCCGACGAGTCCCAGCGTCAGCTCGCGGCCGTACGGGTCACCGGGATCGAACAGCATGCGGTAGCTGATATTGGCCCTCAACAGATTGTAGCCCTTCGTCGACGTTTCATTGGTGGGGTCGACGTTGCGCTGCGCGAAGGCGTGCAGAAGGTTGACGCGCAGCAGCCAGTTCAGGTCCCGCCAGAACAATCCGCCGCCGAGCCGGGCGGGCGGGATGCGAGGGACATTGCCGCCGCCAACAAATGTCGCGCGCACGACGTCGAACTGATGCTCGACGCCAAAAACGCCGTCGAACAACGGCGCAACGTCGAGCTGGCTCTGAAACTCGCCGCCGCGAAAGACCGCGTTGCGCTGCGCATAGAACGCCTGGCGCAGATCGCCCTCGCCGTCAAAGGCGCAGCTCGCAATTTCGCCCTCGCAGACCGCGCCGGTGAGATTTCGGAAAATGAAGCCGTCGAAGCGCGTGAGATAGGCCGTCGCCTCGAAGCGGAATGGGCCGATCGGACGGCGCAGGCCGATTTCGATCGTCTTCGCCGCTTCGATTCCGAGATTGGGATTGCCGATGTCGAACGTCCCCGTCGCCTCATGGATGCCGCGCGAGAACAGCTCGGGCGCGCGCGGCGCGCGTTCGACATATTGGGCGGTCAGGCTGGCGACGACGCCTTGCGGCAAATCCTGCAGAAACCCGAAGGCTCCGCTCTTTGGCGTGAAATTGCGCACGCGGGCGATTTGGGGCCCGGACTCAACCAGGAATTCCGGAGATTCGCCGGCGACTAAGAGTTCCGGGAATGCGCCGGAGACGGTCGCGTGTCCTATGCGCCCCGCGAGCTGCATTCTCGATGTGTCGGTCAATCTGAATTCGTTGAACCAATAGCCGGCGACGCTACGCGTCCGATTGGGGTCGAAGAGCCCGCCCTCGCGTCCGGGCGAAGTCAGGATCTGGTGCATGCCCTGAATGCCGAAGGCGCTGGTCAGGGTCGCGAATGAAAGGTCGACCGGGCGCAGCTGCGTTTCGACGCGCGCCTCAAGGTCCTTATTCGTGAAGGTCTGCTGGACGCCGTTAAAGCCCTCCTCATTGGCGAGCTCATGATGCTTGTAGTCGGTCAGCCCCGCCCAGAAGCGAACCGCTTCGATATAGGCCGACTGTGGACGGAACTCGCCCTTGGTCGTCGCGCGGGTCTGGCGAAGTTCAATGCGCGTATTTGTCTCCGTCGGCTCGACGCCGGGGATGTGGTAGCGCGAGTTGAATTGAGTCACCGCGAAGCCGACAAAGCCGCCGTCGAAGAAATAGGAGGCGCCGACCGAACCGCCGGCCGAGCGCATCGACGAATTGGGCTGGCGTCCGAAAACGGGCGGCGGCGGGTCCGGCGGATAAAGATAAGGATAGCCGGGAATGCGGTAGTCGCTGCTGCGCCGTCCATGGACATCGATGTGGACGGCGACATTGCCGCGGCCGGCGTCAAACAGCGTCGCGTTTTCCAACCCGTTGTCGACGGTCATCACCGCGCCGCGGGTCTCGACGACCGAGCAACCCTCCGACTCGGCGGTGGGGATGCGCGCAAGCCGGCAGGGCAAGGCGGTGGGGATGCGGTTATTTTCGACATTGACGACGCCGCCGATCGCTTGCGACCCCCAGCGCAGCGTGGCGGGGCCGCGCACCACCTCGACCTGGCTCGCGGCGACGGGATCGAGCGGAACGGCGTGATCCTCGCCGAGTTCCGACACCCCGCTCGCGCTGATGCCGTTTTCCTGGATGCGCACCCGGTAATTATCGAGGCCGCGCACGATGGGACGGCTTGCCGCGCCGGGGGCGAAACTCGACCCGGTGACGCCCGGCTTCGAGAACAGCACGTCGCCAAGCGTCGCGCCCGGCGAGCGACGCAACTCCTCATTGGTGACGACCGTCACCGTCGCAAACTGATTGGCGACGATGGGGAGGACGCCGAGCGGCGCCACGGCCGTGTCGCGCGGCTCGGGTCCGCTCGGGTGCGCGACGCTGCGGCTGCGCCCGCCGGGCGCATGGGGCAGTTGTGGAGGGGCGACAGTTTTGCCTCGCGTGATCGGACTTACCGCGCCGACTTCAATCGGCGGCAGCGCCTGCTGGGCCAAGGCGCTCGCGACGCTTACGAAATACGCCGCCGCGCCGCCGACGAAAACGCTCTTCCTCAAAACGACGGCCTCCGTTTGATTATGTTATAACATAACATATCCGGCGCTGGCGGAAGCCTGTCAATGCGTCGCCGTCCAGTATGCGCAGATCAGCGACGCCTGTGGCAGCTTTGCCACAGTTGAAGGATCAAAAGCTTCAGGCGGTCGCGCGCGTCGGGTCGGCGCGATATTTCTCCCAGCCGGCCGCCCGCAGCTTGCAGGCGGGGCATTCGCCGCAGCCATAGCCCCAGTCGAAGCGCCGGCCGCGCTCGCCGAGATAGCAGGTGTGGGTTTCCTCGACGATGAGCCTGACCAGCGCCTCGCCGCCGAGCGATTCGGCCAGCCGCCAGGTCTCCGCCTTGTCGATCCACATCAGCGGCGTATGGATGTTGAAGCGGCGGTCCATGCCGAGGCCAAGCGCCTGCGCCATGGCGCGAATCGTCTGGTCACGGCAGTCGGGATAGCCCGAATAATCGGTCTCGCACATGCCGCCGACGAGATCGGCGATCCCGCGCCGATAGGCGAGCGCCGCGGCGAAGGTCAAAAACAGCAGGTTGCGCCCGGGAACGAAGGTGTTGGGGAGCCCGTCAGCGGCGAAGGCGATCTCGGCGTCTCGGGTCAGCGCGGTCTCCGAGATCGCGCCCAGCGCTTCGATCGAAATCGTGCGATCTTCGCCAAGCCGCTCGGCCCAAGACGGCGAGAGCCGCGCAAGCCCTTCGCGCAGCGCAGCCCGGCGCGCGAGTTCGACGCGATGACGCTGGCCGTAATCGAATCCGACCGTCTCGACGCGGTCGAAGCGGGAGAGCGCCCAGGCGAGACAGGTGGTGGAATCCTGCCCGCCGGAGAAGAGAACAAGCGCCGCGCTGGGCGATTGGGAAGTAGGTTCGTCCGTCATCGCGCTTAACTTAAATCATCGCCGCGAAACGGCGAGCCGCCCTTGATACGCGCAGATTTTGAAAAGATCAGACGGCGCCCCCACATTAGCGCGGCGAGTTGCCCCTATCCGAACCCGGAACGAAACCGATATGCTGCTCTATAATACGCCGCTCGCGCCCAATCCCAGACGCGTCCGCATTTTTCTGGCTGAGAAGAACGTCACGATTCCTTCTCGCGACATCAATCTCTTGGCGCATGAACACAAGAACGACGCCTATTCGGCCGTCAACGCATTCGAGGAAGTCCCGGCGCTCGTCCTAGACGACGGCGCCGTGCTCACTGAGTCAGTCGCCATCTGCCGCTACATTGAATCGCTTTATCCGGAGCCATCGCTCTTCGGGCGTGACGCGCGCGAACAGGCCTTCGTCGAGATGTGGCAGCGTCGGGTGGAATTCCGCCTGTTCACGCCGGTGGGGCTCGCCTTTCGTCACAGCCACCCGGCGATGGCGCGGCTTGAGTCGCCGCAGAGGCCGGAATTCGCGGAATTTCAGCGGCCGCGCGCGCAACAGATGATGCGTTTTCTCGATCAGGAACTGGCTTCGCGGCGCTTCATCGCCTCCGACGACTTCACCATCGCCGACATCACCGCCATCGTCGCGATGGATCTGGCGAGGCTCGGGCGAGTCGAAATTCCTCAAGACTTGCCCCATCTCTCGCGCTGGCGCGCGGAAGTCTCGGCGCGTCCGAGCGTCATCCCCTAAATGAGCCAGCGCCTATCGGCCCGAAAACTTGAGGAGATTACTGCGCAGATTCGCGCCTGCCGCCACTGCGCGGAAACGCCCGATGGCGCGAGGCTGCCGCATGAGCCGAGGCCCGTATTTCGCGTCTCGACAACCGCGCGTCTGCTGCTCGCGAGCCAGGCGCCCGGCAATCTCGTCAATCAGACCGGCATTCCCTTCAACGATCCTTCCGGCAATCGGCTGCGCGACTGGATGGGCGTCGACCGCGACGCCTTTTACGACGTGTCGCGCATCGCCATCGCGCCGATGGGCTTCTGCTTTCCGGGCAATGACGCCGCCGGCGGCGATCTGCCGCCGCGACCCGAGTGCCGCGCCCGCTGGCATGATGCGCTCTTCGCGGCGCTGCCGCAGATCGAGACGATCATCGCGATCGGGCGCCATGCGCAGGACTATCATTTCGCGCGCCTTGGCCATGCGCTGCCGAAAGGCGCGGGCGTCTCCGAAATCGTTGCGCGCTGGCGGGAATTTCAGGACGCGCGCCCGCTCATCTTTCCCCTGCCCCATCCCTCCTGGCGCAATACGGGCTGGCTGAAGCGCAATCCCTGGTTTGAAGCCGAAGTGCTGCCTGCGCTGCGCGCCGAAGTCGCGCGGCTCGTCAAAACGTGAGACAAGGCGCGGGTGACAAGCGTATTCATCGGAGAAGGCATACGCCGGGTCGAACTCGGCAACGACCTGCCCTTGGCGCTGATCGCCGGCCCCTGCGCGCTGGAGGGCGCCGACATGGCGCTCGCGACCGCCGAAGAACTCGCCCGGCTTGGCGAACGTCTGAACATCGGAATCGTCTTCAAGGCGTCCTTCGACAAGGCGAACCGCACCAGCGGCGACGCGCCGCGCGGCATCGGCCTTGAGGCCGCATTGCCGATCTTCGCCAAAATCAAGGACAGGACCGGCCTGCCGATAACGACCGACGTGCATGAGACGTGGCAATGCGCGCCCGTCGCCGAAATTGTCGACCTGCTGCAGATTCCCGCCTTCCTTTGCCGGCAGACCGACCTCATCGTCGCCGCGGCGAAAACCGGGCGTCCCGTCAACATCAAGAAGGGGCAGTTTCTCGCGCCTTGGGACATGGTCCATGCCGTCGAGAAGGCGCGCGCCGCCGGCGATGGCGGCGTGCTCGTCACCGAACGCGGAACGAGCTTCGGGTATAACGCGCTTGTCGCCGACATGCGGGCGCTGCCGATTTTAAAAGAGACCGGCGCGCCGGTGATTTTCGACGCGACCCACGCCGTGCAGCAGCCGGGCGGGCATGGAGAGGAATCTTCCGGCGAGCGGCGCTTCGTCGCGACGCTCGCGCGCGCAGCGGTCGCCGTCGGCGTCGCCGGGATGTTCATCGAGACCCATCCCAATCCAGGCGCCGCCGTCTCCGACCGCGCCACGCAGGTTCCGCTCGGCGCACTCGGCGCGCTTTTGGAGGAGCTTCTCGCCTTCGATCGGCTAGCAAAGACGCTACGCTAACGCGCTACGCCATCCTTGCAGCCAGCGGATGATCAACAAGTGCGCGATCGATCGTCACGAGTCGCAGCGCTTCGATTTTGCATTGCGCAAGCAACAGGCGATCGAACGGATCGCGCGTGCGCGGCTCTGGTTCGACGGAGGAGAGCGCATGCCGCGCATTGATGGGAATAAGTTCGACGCCCATCGTTTCAAGCAGTTCCGGAAGCGCGTCGAGATCGAACGCCAGTTCGAGCTTACCCAGCCGCCATTTGATTGCGATCTCCCAGAGGCTGGCGACGCTCGCCACGAACTCCTTCTCTGGGTTTTCCAGCAACGCCCTTACCCCCGCGTTTAGAGCGGCGATGCGTCTCTCGATCAGAGCGAGAAGAATATGCGTATCGAGCAACAGCCTCATGCGTCGTCGGGCAACGGCCGCAGCAGAAAATCTTCCGGCAAGGGCGCGTCGAAATCCTCGGCGATGAAGGTGACGAGGGACTTAAGACCATGACGCTTCTTGAATTCGTCCACGGCCTCGAACCGCAACCCGGTCTTGCGCCGATGCGGGACTAGATCGAAGGCTGGCTTTCCGTTGCGCGTCACGACTATCGTCTCGCCCTTCTCGACCCGGCGAGCGAGTTCGGTAAGGCGATTTTTCGCGTCCTTGATCGAGACCGTGGTCATAGCTAAAAAGTAGCTACTTGTAGCTATAACGTCAATGAGCTGTCGGCCCACGCTCTGCGCCGCGGCGGCCATGAAGGCCGGCGAGCCTAACCCGCCTCCGCGTAATCCGTCAGCCAGCCGACCGCGATGATGACAACGCCCATCCCGGCAAAAAAGGCGAAGGTGGTTCTTTCGGCGGAAATCCCGGGAAGAAAGGCGATGGCGATCAGCGCCGGACCGACGATTCTTTCGACCCAGCCATGGAGCGTGAAAGCCAGTCGCTGAAATACGCCGAGCGGAAATTTCGTCGCAAGCGTCATCGCAAGATGCACGCCCGCGAGCAGCCAGGAGAGCTGCGCCGCGATTCCGCCGAAACCAAGCACGCTTGGCGCGACAAGGAAAATCAAAACCGTCAGATAGTCGAGATAGCCATGCAGGCGCGCCGCGATGAATTTCATCTTTGCTCCTCCCAGCGGCGTTGATCTGCCGCCGCGCCTTTGTGACGCGCGGCCGCGCGACGGTCTGTCACCCATGTTACAATCCGGCAGGTTTTTCTTTCGCGAGCGCCTGCAGCGCGAAGTGATTGACGCAGATGAGGTCGCGCCGATAGTCGAGCGCGCCCCCGCGCCGCAAATCATTCATGATCCGCGTCACGACCGGGCGGCTCGCATGGATGAGATCGGCGATGTCCTGCTGCGTAAGCCTGATCTCGAGCGAATAGCCATGCGGGCAAGGCGCGCCGAAGGCGAGCGCGAGTTCGGCGAGCGTCTCGATCAGCCGCGCGGCGACCGTCTTGGTCTGGCGGTCGATGAGCCGGCGCTCGGCGCGTTCCCGCGACGACTCGAGGCCAGAGCTGAGGAAGCTCGAAAACGAGGGGCTCGTCGCGACGAGGCGCTCGATCTCGGAAGGCGCGAACATCAGAACGCGCGCGTCGCCAATGGCGCTCGCGGCATGCGCCGACGCCCTTCCCGGCGAAGCGCTGCCGAAGAGATCGCCCGCTCTCGCGATGGCGAGCGTGATCTGCGCCCCGCTTTCGGCGACATGCGAAAGCCTGACGACGCCTCGCGTCAGGCAGTAGAGAAAATCCGGCGCTTCGCCCTGCAAATAAAGCGTCTCGCCGTCGGAAAATTCCGCTTCCCGCAGTAAAGGCGCGCACAGACGCCACTCGGCGATATTCGCTTCCGATAACATGTCGTCGCCCGGCGTTTTCCCTGACCGCGCATACTATCAAAATCGACAACGCGCGATCGCTGTCGGCTTGGCGAATTGCCGCGCTTCCCCCTGGCCTGCGGTATGAACTTTCATAAGCAAGCGACTACGGCTAAAATGGCGCCGTTCAGGCGGGCGGAATCATGGCGCTCAATCCTTTCGACGACCGGAGTGAAAACGTCAAAGCCAAGACCGCGGCGACCTATGCCCTGATCATCGCGGCGAATATTTTTGCCTGGGCATGGGCGTGGACGGCCTTCTCCGATCGGCCGGGTCTGATGGGAGCCGCCGTTCTGGCCTTCATGTTCGGACTGCGGCATGCTTTCGACGCCGACCATATCGCCGCCATCGACAATGTCGTGCGCAAGCTGATGCAGGACGGCAAGACCCCCTATTCAGCAGGCTTTTTCTTTTCCCTCGGCCATTCGACGATCGTCATTCTCGCATCTGTCGCAATCGCTGCGACCGCGGCGACCGCGCAGGGCGGGCTGGACGAATTTCAGAGCGTCGGCGGCGCGATCGGCACAACCGTCTCCGCCCTATTCCTGATCGGCGTCGGCCTCGTCAATCTTCTTCTGCTGAGAGGCGTCTGGTCGGCCTACAGCCGCGCCAGAAACGGCGAACCGGTCCACGATCAGGAACTCGACGCTCTGCTCAATGGGCAGGGCCTGTTGACCAGATTTTTTCGTCCAGTGTTCGGATTGGTCTCTCGATCATGGCAAATGTATCTCGTCGGCTTCCTGTTCGGACTGGGCTTCGATGCGGCGGCGGAGATCGGACTCCTTGGCGTCGCCGCGACGCAGGCCGCGCAAGGCATGTCCGTATGGATGATGCTCGTGTTTCCCGCCCTGTTCACCGCCGGCATGTCGTTGATGGACACATCCGACAGCGTGGCGATGACCGGCGCCTATGGCTGGGCGTTCGACGATCCGCAGAAGAAGCTTTGGTACAATCTGGTCATGACCGCGATGTCGGTGGTCGTCGCCATCTTCGTCGGCGGCGTGGAAGCGCTCGGGCTGCTCCGCGAAAAGCTCGGCTTCGAAAACGGCTTTTGGCGCCTGGTTCAAAGTCTTAACGACAATCTCGCCGATTTCGGCGTCGCGATCGTCGCGCTCCTGGCTGCGAGCTGGATGATCTTCACGGTCGCCAATCGAACCAAGGGGCGGGCGAAGACCTTTCCCGACGCAATCAGGATGGAGTTGCAGCCGCGGCGCGAGGAGACGTGAACTCCAAAATTCCCGGCATCTGCGTCTTTTTGCCGATCAGGAAGAACGAGCGGGTCGCCTCTTTGCCCTTTAATTCGACGGTTCCGCCGTCCAGAAACACATAATCGTCATTGAGGCGCACTTTGACCGCTTCCGACACGTGAATCCTATCGGGTTGACCGGTGGATTCGAAACGGCTGGCGACATTCACGACATCGCCCCAAAGGTCATAGGAAAAGCGTTTTCTTCCCACGACGCCGGCGGCCACAGTGCCGGTATGCACGCCCATACGCATGTGGAGCGCGTAAGGAAGCTCATTGGCGTAACTTGCTATGAAGCTTTGCGCCTCCAAAGCGAAATCGGCGATATGCTGACAGTGCAAGGCGTCCCGGTTCGGGACTCCGCCGACGACCATGTAACTGTCGCCGATCGTCTTGATCTTTTCGACCCCGTGCTTTTCGACAAGTTCGTCGAATTTTTCGAATATGGCGTTGAGCATATTGACGGTCGCGTGCGGTCCGAGCTTCGCCGAGAGCTCGGTAAAGCCGACAATGTCGGAGAAGAATACCGTAACTTCTGGAAAAACTTCCGCGATCGTCTCTTCACCGCCGCGCAGCCGTTCGGCGATCGCGGCGGGCAGAATGTTGTGAAGCAGCTTTTCCGAACGGGAGCGTTCGATCTCGAGGTCCGACAATGCCTTGCCAGAAAGCTTTATCTTATCTTCAAGCTTGTCGAAGGCGACGTTCAGATTTGAAGCCATCGTGTTGATGGTCGAGGCGAGTTCGCTGATCTCGTCGCTTCCCAATACCGAGGCTTTCGCCGCCAGATTTCCCGAGCCGATCTCGCGAACGACCGCCATGAGCTGTGACGCTCGAACGGAAAATCGGTTTCTCAGGAAGATAAGGGACAGGACGACCACTCCAAACAATCCGATATTCAAATAAGAGTTGGCATCAAATAATTTGTTGGCGAACGCCTGTTCCTGTGAAATCCGCGTAGCGTATCTTTGCCGGATCAAATCCTGCATCTGCGCAATTCTCAAGGTCAAATCTCCGTTGAGCTTGCGGTATTCGGCGCTAAACAAGAGTTTTGTCGCGAGGGCGCGATCGGGTTTGCCCTTGCGCGAAAAGGCGCCGCCGCCGTCGTCGAATTCGCCGTCAGCCGCATGCATTGCGGCGCGCTCGATAGCGACCACTCTTTCGAGGAAGCTTCGTGCTTCCTTCAGCTTATTCAATTCATGCGCAGTGATATTTTGGTTTAGGAAACGGTCTTCGATGGAAACCGCGCCGTCGCTTTTCTTCGCGGGCGGCGGAATGATTCCCCCGTTCACCAGGTCCCAATAGCCAAAATTATAGACGTTTGGCCGAGCGACTTCGCCGTTCAGAATGCCTGCGATAATATTATACCACTCGACTCGTCTCGGGTCGTTGTTGGAGATGTACCCTCTCGCAAAGCGAGTCTGCCATTGCGAGGAGAAGACCAAATCTTCGGCAAGCGCGGTCAAAGACTGCAATTCGTGATGCGAGTTCTCCAGGTCCTGTTGCGCCCTTTCCAGAAAAACGCCTAACGCCAAATTGCCTCCGGCCAACGCGACGAGCAAGAGGAAGAAGATCGAGAAAAACGTCCGAAGCTTCATGTTTTCCGGCCTCGCGATCGGACGGTCTCTTTGGCCAGGAGACCGCAGCGGCGCATTGGTAAGTGATTTGCCGGCGGGCGCACAAGGGCGCGATGGATGGAGCCGCGAAGGCTTGAGCGCGCCGCGACAGAGTGGGAACCGGCTCTTCGCGTAAAGCGCGCTCTACATCATTAGGATCGATCACGCCATCCGCGCTCAGGCGAGTCCGCCTGAGCGCGGCGCGATCTAGCCTCGCCCCCGGTAGGGCGGGACGCCCTGGTCGGGGAGCCACAGCCCTTCCGGCGGCGCGCCGGTCTGCCAGAAGACGTCGATCGGCATGCCGCCGCGCGGATACCAATAGCCGCCGATGCGCAACCATTGGGGCTTCAGCGCCGCGACGAGATCGCGCGCGATCCGCAGCGTGCAGTCTTCGTGGAACGCGCCATGGTTGCGAAAGCTTCCGAGATAGAGCTTCAGGGATTTCGACTCGACCAGCCATTCAGCGGGCGCATAGTCGATAACGATATGGGCGAAATCGGGCTGTCCGGTCACTGGGCAGAGCGAGGTGAATTCGGGCGCGGTGAAACGCACCAGATAGGTCGCGTCCTTGTGCGGGTTGGGCACGAGATCGAGTTCCGCCTCGTCCGGCGAGGCCGGCGCCGTCGCCTGGCGGCCGAGCAGCGCAACGCCCTTATGCGTCCTGGTCATGCGGGTAACAAAGGCGCCGAGCCGGCGGCGTCAAGCTGCAAGCCGCTCACGGGTCGCGAGAATCCGGACATTCCCCCGCGCGCAGGGTGATCGGATGCGCCGACATCCAGCCCGAGAGAAAGCGGTTCTCCGGGCTCTCCAGCGCCTTGAGCATTTCGACGCGCACGATTTCGAGCCATTTCTCGCGACGGTCCGGCGTGTTCATCTCGGCCGGCACGCCGAGATCGATGGCCTTCACCGCAAATTGATAGGGCATGGTGTTCCAGAAGGCGACGCCGCCGCGTTCTAGCATTCCGGACACGTCCTTTTCCGGCATATGGGCGATCTGCTCCTGTTCCGCGATCGGAACGGCTCCGGGGGTCCCGCTTTTCGGCGCGACAATGGCGACGCCGTTGCGATAGAAGAGGTTCTTCTTCACCCCACTTCGCTCCGCAATCAGATCGCCGCCGATAACGAAGGCGGCGCCTGTGCTGCCGAGCGCGCATTTTAGGGTCCGATCGAAACAATGGGTGGCGCCGACCATGAGCGCGCTGCACCCGCCCTCGACCCAGCGAGCCAGAGCTTCCGGCTTGACATCAAGCACATAGGCGAGGCCGGGCATGTCCTCGATCTGATATTCGCATCTCTGCACGAGATTCGCCGGCCAGCCGAGAAAATCCTCCTCGACGGGCGCGCAATTGGATCGCAGGGGGGATTTTTCCAAAGTCGCCTTGGCGGCGGCCACGTGCTCCGGCGACTGGGCCGGCGCAAGCGTCGGAAAGGAAAGCCCAAAACAAAGAGTGAAGAGGGCGACGCCCCGAGCCGATCGCTTTTCGATGCGCGCCATTCCAACCTCCCGGCGGACCGTCGCGCCTGGCGTCGACGCCCGCTCCTTTGATCGAACTCAAGGATAGGTTCAGACCCTCGCCAGTCAATGGAATTGGCGGGCTCGCCGACGCGGCGGCGCAGCATCGTCGCGTCAAAACCGCGCGCCCCGAGGCGGAAGCTTTTTGCTGCCGAGGCTTTTCGGGAAGCTGCAATAGGTCTAAGAAGTCGCGCCGCGCCGCGCCGCATCACTAAGAGGCTGAAATGACCGAGATCGTCGACATCCACGCCCGCGAAATTCTCGATTCCCGCGGGAATCCAACCGTCGAGGTCGAAGTTACGCTGGAGGACGGCTCCTCGGGCCGGGCGGCCGTTCCGTCCGGGGCCTCGACCGGCGCGCATGAGGCGGTCGAAAAGCGCGACGGCGACAAGTCGCGCTATCTCGGCAAGGGCGTTCTCGCGGCGGTCGACAACGTCAACGACGAAATCGCCGGGGCGCTGCTCGGCTTCGAGGCCGAGGATCAGGTCGCCATCGACGAGGCGATGATCAAGCTCGACGGCACGCCAAACAAGGCGCGGCTCGGCGCGAACGCCATTCTCGGCGTGTCGCTCGCCGTCGCCAAGGCGGCGGCCGAGGCGACCGCTCTGCCCCTCTATCGCTATGTCGGCGGCGTGCAGGCGCGGGTTCTGCCGACCCCGATGATGAATATCGTCAACGGCGGCGTGCATGCCGACAATCCGATCGACTTCCAGGAATTCATGATCATGCCGACCGGCGCGCCGAATGTGCGCGACGCCATCCGCTGGGGCGCGGAGATTTTCCACACGCTCAAAGCGGCGCTGAAGAAAGCCGGCCTCAGCACTTCGGTCGGCGACGAAGGCGGCTTCGCGCCCAATCTTCCTTCCGCGGAAGCCGCGCTCGACTTCGTCATGAAGGCGATCGAAACCGCGGGCTTCAAGCCGGGCGTCGACGTGCATCTCGCTTCCGACTGCGCCGCGACGGAATTCTTCAAGGACGGCAAATATGTCTATGAAGGCGAAGGCGTGACGCGCTCGATCGACGAACAGGTCGATTATCTCGCCAAGCTCGCCGGCGCCTATCCGATCGTGTCGATCGAGGACGGCATGGCCGAGGATGATTGGGAGGGATGGAAAAAGCTGACCGACGCATTGGGCAAGAAAGTTCAGCTCGTCGGCGACGATCTATTCGTCACCAATGTCGTGCGCCTCAATGATGGCATCAAGAAAGGCGTCGCCAATTCGCTGCTCGTCAAGGTCAATCAGATCGGTACGCTGACCGAGACGCTCGCCTCGGTCGAAACCGCCCATCGCGCCGGCTATACCACGGTGTTTTCGCATCGCTCCGGCGAGACCGAGGATTCGACGATCGCCGATCTCGTCGTCGCGACGAACAGCGGCCAGATCAAGACCGGCTCGCTCGCCCGCTCCGACCGCACCGCCAAATACAATCAGCTCATCCGCATCGAGGAAGAGCTCGGCGACGCGGCGATCTACGCCGGCAAGAGCGCGCTCAAGGCGCTGGCGTAGCATGTGACGGGGAATCTCGGCTGTCGTGCTCGGCAGACATCAATCCGGGCGTTAAAGCGCGGCCCGCGGCAAGCGCTGCGTGCGCCTTGAGAAGATCCTGGACGAAGCCCAATTTGTCTTTCACGACCGGCGAGATCACGAAGGGATAGATGTCGGGCTGTCCCATCGAACGATTGATGTTGTTCAAGGCGAACGAAATATCGAGCCAATTATCGATCATCTCGTTGATGTCGGGATAGGCGTAGGGATCGAAATCGACCCGCGCCGGAGAACCGTCGTTGCGCCGCACCACGAGCCCGGCGCTCCGGCCGGTTTCGAGCGTATCGACGATATGCAGATAATGCGCGAAGGTTTCCGCGAAATCTTCCCACGGATGGCATGACGCATAGGCGCTGATGTGATTCTGCCGCCAGTCCGCCGGAGGGCCTTCCTCATAATGCCTCTGCAAGGACGCGGAATAGTCTTCCCGCTCGTCTCCGAAAAGTTCGCGAAAACGATAGAGACGCTCGGAGCGCGCGACGATGCGATCCCAATAATAGTGGCCGATCTCATGCCTGAAATGGCCGAGCAAGGTGCGGTAAGGTTCGCCCATCTCGTCGCGCATTTTTTCGCGCGCCGGGTCATCGGCTTCCTTCAGGGCGATGGTGATCAGACCCGAACGATGGCCGGTCAGAACAGGCCTTTGTGAAGGCTCCTCCGCAAGGAAATCGAAAATCAGCGGCGCGCCGTCGTTCTCGGAGGCGTTCGGCGCAGGCAGATTCAGTCGGATCAGGCTGTAAAACAGCCGCCGTTTGGCGTTCTCGATTTTCCGCCAGGCGGCGTGCCGCTTTTCATCAGATAGGTCGGGCACAGTTCGATTATGCCGGCAGGCGAAACAATATTCTGACGAACTTCCCTTCTCGACCATCCAGTTGCATCCATGCAGCTCCCAGTTCCTGCAGAAGCGGTATTGGCGGGTTCCATCAGCCAGCGCGATCCATGCATCGCCGGAAGGTTCGACCGCGCTCATCGCGCAGAGCGCCGGCAGGTAGCCGAGCATATGCCCGCAACTTTCGCATTTGACGTTCTCAAAAAGTACGCTCTGGCGGCAAATCTGACAGCGAAAGGCTTTCATGGGAGACCCACCTGAGTGGCGCTGCGCCATAACTGACTGGCAGACCGAATGTTCCGAGCTCCGGTCAAGCGAGCGTCGGCTGAGCGCCCGTCTTCCGGACTATCCGTTTTCGGCGCCGGCTCTTTGCGCAGGACCTATCCACACGCTAGGCTCATTGCCGCAATTTCGGACAAAGCCGCGAGTTTCTCGGCTCTCTAGATTGACACTTCGCGGCCTCATCCCGCTAAACTCCATGTTGGCCTCGCGCCAGTTCACAAGACGATGGCGCTGAAACGAGACGCTGATCAACGTGTCGATCCAGATCGCCCTTCATCACATCACCCACTACAAATATGACCGCCTGGTTGGGCTCGGCCCACAGATCGTCCGGCTGCGCCCTGCTCCGCATTGTCGCACCAAAATCTTGGGCTACTCGCTCAAGATCGCGCCTTCGGGTCACTTCATCAACTGGCAGCAGGATCCGCACGGCAATTGGCTGGCGCGTCTCGTGTTTCCGGACAAGGCGAATGAATTCAAGATTGAAGTCGACCTGCTGGCGGAGCTTGCGGTCTACAATCCCTTCGATTTCTTCATCGAGCCTTACGCTGAAGAATTCCCCTTCGCCTATCCGGACGAGCAGAAGATCGAGCTTGCGGCCTACCTCGAGCCCGAGGACGTCGGCCCGCTGACCGAAGGCTTCCTCCAAAGCCTGCCCAAGGAAAAGACGCACACCATCAATTTTCTCGTCGAGCTCAACGCGCGACTGCATCACGCCATTCGCTATGTGATCCGGATGGAGCCTGGCGTGCAGGCGCCGGAGGAAACGCTGGCGCTCGGGTCGGGGTCTTGCCGCGATTCCGCTTGGCTGCTTGTGCAGATATTGCGCAAGCTCGGCCTCGCCGCGCGTTTCGTCTCCGGCTATCTCATTCAGCTGAAGGCCGACATCGATCCCATCGAGGGCCCGAAAGGAACGGATCACGACTTCACCGATCTGCACGCCTGGACGGAAGTTTTCCTTCCCGGCGCCGGTTGGATCGGTCTCGACGCCACTTCGGGACTCTTCTGCGGCGAGGGGCATCTGCCGCTCTGCGGCGCGCCACATTATCGCTCCGCGGCGCCCTTGTCTGGCCTGGTGGAGCCAGCGCGAGTCGATTTCAATTTCGAGATGCGGGTCGACCGCATCAATGAGGCGCCGCGCATCACCGCGCCCTTTTCCGACGACGCTTGGCGACGGCTCGACGCGCTCGGCGAAAAGGTCGACGCCGATCTCAACGCGCAGGACGTTCGCCTCACCATGGGCGGCGAGCCGACATTCGTTTCGATCGACGATTTCGAGTCCGCCGAATGGAACACCGCGGCGACCGGCCCGAGCAAGCGCGAGCGCGCCGACGACCTCATTCACAGGCTGCGCGACCGCTTCGCGCCGAACGGTTTTCTGCATTACGGCCAGGGCAAATGGTATCCCGGCGAAAGCCTGCCCCGCTGGGCCTTTGGGCTCTATTGGCGACGCGACGGCAAGCCGATTTTCTCGCAACCCCAAATCATCGCCGATAATGCGGAGAAGAAGGGCGCGACCACCGCGGACGCGGAAATTTTCGCGCAGGCTCTCGCAGAGCGACTGGGGGTCGGCGCCGAGCATGCCGTGCCGGCTTACGAGGATCCCACGCATTGGATGGTCAAGGAGGGCGCGCTTCCGATCAATGTCGATCCCTCGGATCCCAAGATCGACGATGCCGAAGAACGCTCGCGCATGATGCGGGTATTCGAGCGCGGCCTGAGCAAACCCACGGGGTTTGTCCTGCCGATCCAGCGTTGGAATGCGCGCGCCGAGTCTTCGTCGCGGTGGACGTCGGAGAAGTGGACGCTGCGTCGCGGAAAACTCTTCCTTGCGCCCGGCGATTCGCCGATCGGGCTGCGGCTTCCGGTAGCGTCCCTGCCCAAACTGTCCGAGGAGGAATATCCCTACATTCATCCGCAGGATCCCTTCGCCCCGCGCGAACCGCTGCCGGAGCCCGGACATTTCTGGCGCATCCAGGCCGGCGGACAGACGGCTGGCGGACAGGCGCGCCAGGACGTGCACGAACAGTCGATCGTCGAAGGCGCGGTGCGGACCGCCTTCACCATCGAACCGCGCGACGGCGAACTATGCGTCTTCATGCCCCCTGTCGCGACGCTCGAGGACTATCTCGAACTGCTTGAGGCGGTCGAGGAGAGCGCCAAGGTCACGGGGCTGCCGCCCCACATCGAAGGCTATCCGCCGCCAAACGATCCGCGCCTGGAATCGATCAAGGTGACGCCCGATCCTGGCGTCATTGAAGTCAATATTCACCCGGCCGCCTCATGGCGGCAGGCCGTCGAGACGACGACCGCGCTTTATGAAGAAGCCCGGCAGGCGCGATTGACGACCGCGAAATTCATGATCGACGGCCGGCAGACCGGTTCGGGCGGCGGCAATCACGTCGTGCTTGGCGGCGAGACGGCGTCCGACTCGCCCTTCCTGCGTCGACCCGACCTGTTGAAGAGCCTTGTGCTCTATTGGCAGCGCCATCCCGCGCTGTCCTACCTGTTCTCCGGATTGTTCATCGGTCCGACGAGCCAGTCGCCGCGCGTCGATGAAGCGCGTCACGACTCGCTTTACGAGCTGGAGATTGCGCTCGCTCAGGTGCCGTCGTCGGGCGAAAACTACGTGCCGCCATGGCTGGTCGACCGGCTGTTTCGCAATCTGCTGGTCGATGTCGCCGGCAACACGCATCGCGCCGAAATCTGCATCGACAAGCTCTACTCGCCAGACGGTCCGACAGGGCGCCTCGGACTGGTTGAGTTCCGCGCTTTCGAAATGCCGCCCGACGCGCGCATGAGTCTGGCGCAGCAATTGCTGCTTCGCGCCCTCGTCGCCTGGTTCTGGCGCGAGCCGCAGCACGGCGATCTGGTGCGCTGGGGAACGGCGCTGCACGATAAATTCATGCTGCCGCATTTCGTCTGGCAGGATTTCCTCGGCGTGCTCGACGATCTGCGCCGCGCCGGTTACCCGTTCGAGCCGGAATGGT
>JBFXJV010000012.1:0-18793 GCA_050174515.1 Methylocystis sp. | reverse complement strand
CAAGGTTTCCTCAAACGCGCAGCGGCATGCTTTCCCAACGCAACACAACAACGAGATTTTTGCTTGGGAATGTCGACACGAATGCAAGGCATTGCATAGTCACCGCGATCGACGCCGCGTTTCAGAGAGCCGGGTGAGTTCCGCCTCGAGTTCGGCGATCCGCGAGGCGAGCGGCGTCGTCATTGCGCACACCTCGTCGAGCGTGTAGCGCTCGGCGATGTGCTGCGAACAGTTCCAGTCGAACCCCTCGACCTTGATTAGAAAGCCGCGTTCGATGCAGGCGCGGTAATCCGAGGCTTCCAGCCGGGACAGGGTCGCTTGATCATCCAGGCCGACGATATTCGCGCGCCCGAAGAGTTTCAGCCGAGTCTTGTTTGGATAGTCCATGAAGAAGAGCGACACGCGATCATCGTTCAGGAGATTGCCGAGGCTGATGTATTGGCGGTTGCCGCGGAAATCCGCGAAGCCGATCGTGGCGTCATCCAGCACCCGCACAAATCCTCTCGGTCCGTCGCGATGCTGGATGTTAGGCCAGCCTGTCTCGCTGACCGTCGCCATGTAGACCGAATCTCGAGCGCCGATGAATTGCGCCTCCGCTTCGCCGAGCCGATAGTTCCTCATCTCCAGCGCCCCCTCCATGCGCGCATAAGCGTTGCGACTGCCAAGTTGCTCCTGCGCCTTCTTCACCGTCGGGGTGAAGGCGATCTCGGCGTAGCGATGCGGCATGGCGTCCTCCTGCAGGCCCGAGCTTACGCCGCTAAAGTCCGAGGTCGGAAAGACCGGGGTGATCCGCGGGTCGCGGTCCCTGCGGCCAGCGGAACTTTCTTTCGCTCTCTAGGATCGGTTGATCGTTGATGCTCGCGAAGCGCAGCCGCATCAGCCCGCGCTCGTCGAACTCCCAATTCTCGTTGCCATGACTGCGGAACCAGTTGCCGGCGTCGTCGCGCGATTCATAAACAAAGCGCACCGCGATCCTATTCTCGGCGAAGGTCCAGAGCTCCTTGATCAGACGATAGTCGAGCTCGCGCGCCCATTTGCGCTTTAGGAACGCCACGATCTCGGCGCGGCCGACTGGGAACTCCGCGCGATTGCGCCAGCGGCTGTCCTCCGCATAGGCAAGCGACACGCGCTCTGGGTCGCGCGTATTCCAGGCGTCTTCGGCCATTCGAACTTTCTGGATCGCGGTTTCGCGCGTGAACGGCGGCAGCGGCGGACGGACGCCGGCAGGCTGAGTCGTTACAGTCATCGAATTCTCCCCTTCAGGTTCAGAGTTCCGGCGCGGACTCTGCCGCGCCGGGCTGCGATAAGTCAGGCGGCCTTATTCAGCTCGATTTCTGGGAAGTCGATCTCGATCTGGGTGGCCTTGCCCAGCAGATTGGTGAAGATGTTCATCGCGACATGCGTGATAATTTCGATGATCTCGCCATCCGAATGGCCGGCCGCGCGAACGGCGTCGAATTCCGCCATGCTCACCTGTCCGGCATGCTCGACGAGGGCGTGGGCGAAGGCGAGCGCGGCTTCCGCCTTGACGTCCGACGAACGCCCCATGCGGTTCGCCAGCATTTCCTGATTATCGAGACCGGCCCTGCGGCCGATGGCCGTGTGCGCCGAGACGCAATACTGACAGGCGTTCTGCTCGGCGACGGCCAGGGCGATACGCTCGCGCGTTTTGGGGTTGAGAAGACCGGCGCCAGCGATCGCATGAATGCCGAGGAACGCGTCCAGCGCCGCCGGCGAATTGGCGAGCGCGCGGATGAAGTTGGGGACCGCGCCAAGGCTGGCCTGGACCGCGTCCAGCAATTTCTTAGCCTCGCCGGTGGCGGATTTGGGGTCGATGACAGCAATGCGAGCCATGAGGTCAATCCTTGTTTCGTTGACGGGGCGGCGCGCCGCGGCGCCGCTCGTCAGACAATGGCTCGTTATTATTCTTGTAAGAATAGGTGATTTGTGGAATTCATTATTCCGATTCGAGGAATAAATTGGATCGTCTGCACGAACTTGAGGTTTTTGTCGCGGTCGCCGACGCCGGCAGCTTCGCCAAGGCGGGAACGCGCCTGCGCCTGTCTCCCCCCGCCGTGACCCGGGCGATTTCCGCGCTTGAAGAGCGTCTCTCCGCCCGTGTCTTCAACCGCACGACCCGCAGTCTGACGATCACCGACGTCGGTCAGCGCTTCCTGGAAAGCGCGCGACGCATCCTGAGCGATCTCGATTCCGCCGAGAAGGACGCCGTAGGCGAGACGGCAGTTCCAAATGGCCATCTCACGCTCACGGCGTCGGTAACTTTCGGTCGATCAGCGCTTGCACCGGTGGTGTGTGCGTTTCTTAACGAACACCCGCGCGTAACTGTTTCTGTGGTGCTGCTTGATCGTATCGCCAACCTCGTAGAAGAAGGAATCGATCTCGCCGTCCGCATCGGCCCTTTGCCGGATTCAAATCTGATCGCGAAAAAGATCGGAACCGTTCGAAGGATATTGGTTGCGAGCCCGGATTACCTTGCGCGGCGCGGCGTTCCGCAGACGCCCGCGGATCTGCGACTCCACTCAATGATCGCGTTCACCGGCCTCATGCCCAACCGGGAGTGGCGCTTTCTCGACGGCAAGAGAGGGAACAGCGTTTCCTTTGTCCCGCGACTCGAAATCAACGATGCGGTTGCATCCATCGCCGCGGCGGAAATGGGGGACGGGATCACGGTGGCCCTATCCTACATGGTCGCCGACAAGATCCGCGACGGCCGGCTCGCGCCTGTTCTTGACAGTTTCACGCCGCCACCCGTTCCAGTGCACCTTGTCTATCCGCAGAGCCGCTTGGTCTCCTCCAAGCTGAGAGCTTTTGTCGACTTCGCCGCGCCGCGCCTGCGCGCAACGCTCGACAGTCTCAAGCTTCCCGCGCGCAGCCGCGGCGCAGAGCCAGGATGAGCGCACTTTCATCGCCTCAATCTGACCCCTTCGTGGCGTCGACGCGAACGTGTCATTGTTGGATCCATTTGTGTTCGTGGTAGGTTACATAATGAACGCGCCGTTTGGCGCCTACCTTTCGATATTGCGCGAATGTGTTGCCGGTTTCGTAGCGTAATGTCGCGCCGCATCGTCGAAGGATATTTCTATAAACCGCTGAAGTATTGCGTGAAACGTCCTTCCTGGTAGCGGAGGAGCGCTACCGCCTATCCCCACAACGCCCAAAAATACGCTATTGTCTTCGGACGTGCACTTGATTTTCCGAGCGCCTCGACGCTTCGCTCTGATCGTTTCAGCGATCGCAAAAAATATCCGCCAGAAGCGGACGTTGGAAGCAATCTGAACGCCGGGCAATCAATGCCGGAATATGCGACAGATCAGACGCAAGATCGCTGCGTTGAGCGCTAGACAGCAGCCGACAACCGCCAAGTTCCGAATCACTCCTTCGCCGAAGAGACGATCTGCGAGCAAAGACAGCCACGGCTGCGCGAGTAGAACGGCAAACACGCCCGAGAGCGGCGATGGTTCGACGCCGAATAGCCCGCGCTCACTGGCCGGCACGAGGAGAAGCGCGAATGTCGCCAAAGTCACGTAGAGCCAGAAAAGGCCGTTGCAGAGTCGATTCAACATTGGGCCGCTCGTAGGTTGGCTTCTTTAGCGCGAGCCATCCTGGACTTGGCTAAGCGGTTCAACCGCCGAAGATGATAGCGTCTATAATCTCAAACCGCTCTGTCGTTCCGATGAAGACGCGATTCAGGTCGCTCGTCTTTTCCGAGTAGATTCCGGCCAGCGAATCTGAGGACTCCGCCTTGCCATTCTTGAAATAGATGTTTCGCTCGCCGCCGTCGGGCCAAAAGACGCGTACGGTCGCATCGCCATTGCCACGGCGTATGACGCCGAAACGGCATTGAGACATTGGCTGTGCTTCTTGTCGGGCGCAAGGAATTTGGCCCGTGGCATGGAAATCTGTTCCCCTGACCTTGGCGTCGCTCGCCGGCGCCCCCGGCGCGGAAGCGGCCGCGCCCTCGACAGCCACGTTGAGCATATATTGTGATCGCCCTCCGCGGCGGGCCTCATTTCGATACAGATAGACCTGGATTGTATAGTCGCCTGATTTCGCAAGACGGCCGTTGAAACGATCGCCGTCTCTGTCGCTGGCGAACATGGCGTAACTCTTTCCCGGCGCCGCGCCGGGCTCGAAAACGTTAAAATAAGTACTGCTGTTGTTGGCCGAAAGCGTCACGACCATCGTCTGCCCGGCCTGCACACCAACTTTGTAATTAACCGATTGATGCCCCTTGATAGCGCCGGGGATCGAAGCTTGGCTTGCGCCGGGCGGGAACTTCACGCGCGCCATTCGTACGTCCCCCGCAAGCGTGGCGGACTGGAAGAGAAGGGCGACGATGGCGAATGTGATAAAGGCGGTTCTCTTCATTTCTTAGCTTCTCTCGCATGAACGATGCACGGGACGATCCATTTCGCTGCGCTGCAATCGGCTTCGGATAAATTGGACGATCCGCGCGCTACTCCGATTGACGGAGCGTTTTATGGTCGTCACTAAGTTGGAAATCCTCGGCGGACCGCCTGCGTCCTTCGTGCCGGTCTCTGCGTGCGTTCATCTGTCGTCCGCGCGCCGGCCATGTCGTCCCCTGCACCTGCATGAACCGCCGGGATCACTTGAACCCGGCGGCGTTGTGCAAATGAGGCTTATGCGCCAAGGATTTGGGAAATTTCGGTGAGCGTGGCCTTCTCAGCGTCGCTGACCATCACGCCGCCAAATCCAAGGAAGCCGCCTTCGGTGCCCGCTTCGGCAACCGTCTTGGCGATATGCGCCAGCCAGCCGTTAAACGCCTTGGCCTCTCCCGGCGCCTTCTGATTGACAAGCGCCGCCGTCTCCTTCAGCGCTTCGAGCGCCCTGCCCTTGATCTCGTCCAGCTTAGCGCCTTGCACGATGCTGCGGATGCCCTCGCGCGCTTCGGCTTGACCGGACGAGGTGAGGATTTCATCGGCGACCGCCTTGGCAAAATCGCCGCTGCCGCCAGCTTTCGCTTCAGCGAGTTGCCTGGCGTTGGCGAACGCCTCCTGCATAGTGCCCACAAAACTCGAAGGATCGGCGGCCGTGACCGCGAACCCGGCGAGCAGAGGCGCCTGGACGAGTCTCTTCCACTCGGCCGGCGTAAAATCGCTCTTGGTGACCACTTCACCCTCCCTTTCCGAAATATGCCTGCCCTAAGAGCGCGTTACCCCATCACGCGTTTCTTGATGATGCTGACGATCGCGGTGACAATCGCGCCGGTGACTCCGCCTCCGGCGGCTTGCCCCAAGACGGTTGCGATATCAAAACCGCCGCCTGCGGCTGCGCTCGCCAATGCCGGGATCAGAGCGCCAACAAGCTGGCCGCCGAGGCCGCCGCCGAGCGCGCCGCTGATGGTGTTCCCTAGCGGGCCCAAATCAAAATTCTTCGATACGCGCCCCACGGCGTTGCCGCCAAGCGCGCCGCCAATCGCTTGCACGAGTAAGTCCGTAATGACTGACATATTCGCCTCCTTTGCGGCCCGTTGGGACCGACCAAATCTGTCCGCTCTGCTGCGGGTCTGCGAAAAAACTCAGTCTCACAACTTGTATTTTGACCAGATGCTCATTCAGCCGTGCTTTATGTCATCAGGCAGTTTTCCGCCGTTCTCGGCGAGCTTCCGCATGATCTGCTTATGAAGCCAGACATTCATCGCGGCCGAGTCGTTTGTGTCGCCGCTGTACTGCAACTCCTTCGCCAAGTCCTTACGCGCGGTGAGACTGCTGTCCATGGACAGAAGTTTCATCAGGTCGACGATAGAGGTTTTCCAGTTCAGTTGCTGAGTCGCCTTGTCCTTCAAGCCATCCAGCACGGCGGCGACATCGACGTTCGGCGTCAGCGACGCCCCTGGCGCATTCACTGCAGACGTGGTCCCTGATGGCGCGGGACTTTCGGCCGCGCTCGCAGGAGATGCAGCTGGGGTCTTGCCCAGTATCTTCGACATGATTGTTCCAAGAACGCTCATAGACTGCTCCCTTAAAAGTAAGTCATCACTGATCTGAACATTAGAAGCCGTTCGGAAAGCTGGGCGAGAAAAAGTCGAGCGTCAAGGAGTTTTGGCGTTGAGGTCAGCGCGATAATAAGTCGTTATTCAATTACAGTCGTTCAGCAATGGCGTCATAAGAATCGTGCACTCGCATCTGGCGCCATCATCCCCTGACAAAATAAGTAAACCTGACGGACACTGTCGTGCCCAATAGCCGGGCAGCGGACGGGATGCCGCACGAGTTCGAACCAAACGACCGGATAGGGCGTGTCCGGATGACAGACAATATTACTGTTTCCCCGGTCAGATTGACGGATCGAGCCGATCGTCCGCGACCCTGCGCTCCAGCGGAGTTCTCCGCGATCCCCCGTCATTGTCAGAAGCGGCAAATTAGGGGAGATTGCTCTCGAACCCGGATCTAGTCCGCCGAATCTAGGGTAAGTTGCGACGCGACGTCGGAGAACCAGCGCACATGAGAAGAGACGATCGCCGCCCCGCCAATAAAGCGATCCTCATCATCCTCTCGGCGCTGTGCGTCGTTCTGATCGTTTTTCTCGGCGCCTGGACGCTCGTCGCGCGCCTGCCTTAGCGTTGGGCGCGCCGCGTCTGTTCCTCAAGTGCGCCCTCTTCATTGACCGCACGCCGTATCAGAACAATCATGCAGGCGCATCCGGGGTAAAACCCGTGGTCCCATCGGGGTTTTCGGCAATGACGGGTCGCTGTGACCAGAATATCCGACTTTAATTCAACGTTATGCGGCCGGATCGGGCGTCGTCGCCAATGGTCTGCAGAAGCTGGGAGGAAATAATGGAACGAGCGAAGAGCTTGACCCCGATACAATATCTTGACCAAGCGACCGGGGCGCTACGCGAACTTGGGATCAATCCGCCGCGACCCGATTTCGCGCCGATTAACGCCTTGCTCGAAAAGATTTCGGACCTCGACAAAGACCGGATCGCGATCATTTCCCGCACGCTCGGACAGACAGAGGTCTTCAACGAAGTGGTGCGCGATCAAACGCAAGCCATGGACATCGGTCAACGTTACGAGGAAATCGCCAAGGCGTTCAATTCGATACGCGACGATTCCAAGAAATTGGTCGATCAGCTGGGGGACGGCAAGGTCGATATTTTCGAGCGTGTCGCCAACGTCTGGATGAAGCTCGTGCGCGGCGACATCGCCGGCCGCTTCGACGGCATACGCAAGACATACCTCGACGTAACAAAATCGACGAAGGACCAGATCGAGCGTGAGAGCAAGATTCTGGACGCCTATCATGATTTCCGCGGCGCATTGAAGCAGTCCGAGGTGTTGGCGCTGGAAGTTTTGAAAAAGGCCGAGGCGAGCTTGGAGGCGGCAAAAGCGGATCTGGGCAAGGCCGCGGAAACGCTCGCCAATTACACGGGCGAAGATCTCGCCGAACGCGCCAAACTTGAGCTTGCCCGTGACGAGCGTTTGCGCAACCTCCAGGATGAGGACAAGCGCTATCAGATCGCCAAGGATCTCTCCGACAATCTAACGATCAGCTACAATACCTCCGAAGTGATCATGGCACGTTTGAATCAAACGACCAGCGCTAAGGAGCGCGTCTACGCGCAGGCGGTAAGCTTCTTCTCCACCAACGATTCCGTGCTGACCGCGCTCAAGGCGTCTTTCACCGGCCTCGTCGGATTGCACGAATCCACTCAGACGCTTGAGACGATGAAAGAAGGCGTCTCCCGCAGCATCGAGATCCTCTCCGAACTCGGGGACAAGGTCCAGGAAGCCGCGATCCGCGCAGGCTACGGACCGACCATTCGATCCGACGCCGTGAGAAAGCTGGTTGATTCAATTACGAACTTTCAGGAAAAAACATACGGCATCGTCAAGGAAATGCGCAAACTCTCGACGGAAAACTCTCAAGAGATTCGCGCCGCTGTCGAGGACGGCCGGCGTCGCATCGAGGCGCTGATCCTGGAAGGTAAGACTCTCGGCGTCGATGACTGAGACGCCGACAACGCCGCCTCAAACGGCTTCCCCGACGCTCGACGACCTCATGCTGGCAATGGACGTCGTCGACACGCTGCGCCACGACCAGCGTCTCGTCGAGCGCGAACTGTCGCTCGGCTATAGCGACGAGGCCCTGATCGAGCGGCTGCGGCAAATATACAAGGGACAGGGTATCGAGGTCCCCGATCGCGTGTTGCAAGAGGGCGTCAAAGCGCTCAGGGAAAAGCGCTTTTCCTATGAGCCGCCGAAGCCCAGCTTCGCGCGCAGCCTTGCGCTCGCCTGGATCGACCGGAGGCGGATCGGCAAGATCGCGGCAGGAATCGTTGCGGTCGTGCTGGCAGCCGTCCTGATCCATTATTTCGCCGTCACGCGGCCGCGCGAACTGGCGGAAGAGAGGGTGAGAGAGGAGATTGGCCAAGTTCTGCCAAACGCTCTTCAGAGCGGCTACGAGGCTATCTCCACGGAAGCCAAATCCGATGCTGCGAAAAGCCAAGCCGAGCGACTCCTCGCCGATGGCAAGGCGGCTCTAAAACGCGGCGACGCCGAAAGCGCCCGCAAGGCGAGCGCCGACATGGCGGCGCTTATGAATGAACTACGCACCGAGTTCGATTTGCGCATTGTGAACCGGCCGGGCGAAGCGAGCGGCGTTTGGCGCAAGCCGAAGGTCAATCCAAAGGCGCGCAACGACTATCTGATCGTGGAGGCGATCGCGCCCGACGGTCGCGTTCTGCCCAGAACCATTCGCAATGAAGAGACCGGCATGACATCGACCGTCACAAAGTGGGGGATCCGCGTAAGCAACGAAGTTTTTCAACGGGTTCTCGCTGACAAACGGGACGACGGCATCATCGCGAAGAATTTGGTGGGTCAGAAAAAGCGTGGGTCGCTCGATATCGACTACGTCATGCCTGTCCTCGGCGGCGCTATTACAGAATGGTGAGGCGATGATCACCGGCTTTAAGGCTTTGCAGTCGATCGAGGAATCCTACACAAAGGTTCGTGGCGACGAGATGCGGCTGGATGCCGCCCTGCGTTCAGCCTCCGAGGAGGCGGCGCGCCTGCGCCAGGAACGGCTCACACAATTGCACGCGCTAGCGCAACTCAAATTCGGCCTGATCAAGGGCGGTGAACTCGTCAAGGACCTCGACGCCGCCGAACGCCAGGCGAAAGACCTTCTCGATCGCTTAGACCGAGAAATCGCCGAGGCGGCGCAACGTCGCCAAAGGGCGTTCGATTCCTTTCAAAAAGCCCAGGAGGAAAAAGCTCTGCAGGCGGCTGACTACGACGCCGCAATCGCCGAATTGCGCGCCTTCGAAAACGCGGTCGCGCCGCAGATCGCCGCTGATCCTGTTTGGGCCACCCTGAATGAAAGGGTCGAAGAGATCGGCAAGATATTGGAGGAGGCCGAGAAGAAGGCGGCGCAGGCAGAATCAGATCGCCAGAGCAAGAAGACGCCCTACGAGCAGGACCGCCTGTTCATGTATTTGTGGGCGCGCAAGTTCGGCACATCCGAATACAAGTTCAGCTTTTTCGTTCGCTACTTCGACGAACTTATCGCGAGGCTGATCGGCTACCGAGAGGCGCGCGCCAATTATTTCATGCTGAATCAGATCCCCGATCGGCTCCGCGAACATGCCGGTCGTGTCCGTTCCGAGTTCGAAGCAGCCAAACAACGCCTGTCGGAGTTGCGACATGAAAAGCTGCTGACGGCCGGCGCCGGGCCTTTAGAAGAGAGAGCGGGCAAGGCCAAGGCGGCGCTTGACGCCTCCGAGCAGGCATTCCGCGAGGCAAGCCAGCGCTTCGAAACGGTCGACAAGGCTTATGGCGCGCTGATTGGAAGGGATAATCAGGGAGCCTTCGAAGAAGCCATAAAGGCGATGGCCGATAATGATTCTCGCGATGAAATCGTGACCCTCTACCGCGAAGCGGCGCGCACAGCGACGGACGAAGACCGGGCGATCGTCGTCAAGATCGATCAGCTCACGCTGGCGATCGGCAAAGCTGATGGCGAGATCGCTAGGCTACGACAACAGATCCGCGAACAGGCTGCCAGGCGCGCCGAGATTCAGGATGCCCATGCCGAGTTCCGTCGCCGTCATTACGACTATCCAGGAACGACATTCGGCAATGAGGCTACGATCAACGACGTGCTCGGCGGCATCCTCGACGGCATGGTGCGGGGCGCGGTCCTTGGTCAGGTCCTGCAGCAAGGATATCGGCGACCGCCGACGCCTCCTTGGGGCGAGAACGTTGATCTTGGGCCGATATTTCCACCGAATCCGCCGCCCATGCCTCCCGCGGGCGGCTTCTCGGACGACGACTTCAGCACCGGCGGCTCGTTCTGACGACGATCGACAGCAGCATGTCGCTATGCTGTTCCATCGTCCTTGACTGAGACGTTCTCAGAATCGGCGACGCTCGCCATGACGCGCCGCGCTTCGGCCAAAAGACGCAAGCGATTGAGTCGCAGTCTTGCGTTCTCCGCATTGATTGTCACATGCTCGAAAAAGGCTTGTAGTGGCGCATCCAGTTTCGAAAGAGATCGCAAAGCGCCTGAGAAGTCCTCCTTTTGGAGCTTCTCAGCGGTTTCCTCGCGCGCCCGTGCAATGGCCGCAGCCAGCTTGTGCTCCTGATGCTCGATACGAAGATTTGGCGCATGCCTGTGCGAATAGGCGCGAGCACCGTCCTTTTCCTGCTCCGCTCTTATGATGTCGACGATTTGCCGAAAGTCGTTAACGAGCCTCTTTCCGGCTTCAGTAGCAAAGAATTTATCGAGCGCTTCGCGTTTCGACGCAGCCATAGCACAATCTCCGCACGAATATTTAGCATCAGGAGATCGCATCCACGTCGCCTCACGGCGCAAGCGGTCCTTCTCAGACATTGTGAAGATAATGGACACTTCATGGCGGCGCGCTTGCGCCTCACAGGTTCTGCCTGCGAATCCTGAAATTGCTGGCGTGGCGCGTTCATTTGGGCGCCGGACGCGACGTAAGCCTGTATCGTCCGCTTGGCTCCCGCGGCGGACTTCTAGCTGGTTCTGTGATGGCAGTCATGCCATTCGAACTGGCGCTATTGCAGGCGAACGGATGGATTGATCTCCGCCTCACGCGCAACCGAGCTAGATATTGCGGCGGCTCCGCCAGGGCCAGAGCCGCCGCGCGATTTCACGTTACAGCTTACCCTCGTCGGTCAAAGACGTGACATCGGCGACAACGCCTCGCTTCACAAGACAACGCCACGGCGCGCGATTCGAGCCGACGCCAATCGTCACAGAGTTGTTCGCCTCTGACGATTCGGTTCCGAGCACGACGAGTTTAGAATTCTGGGTCTGCTTTTTCACGGCCCGAAGGCAGGCTTGCTTATCTTTACTGGGCACACTGTCGCCCTGCTGCGCAGAGCTGGCGGCAGACCCTACGCGGGTGAATTTCACGATCTTCGCTCCGCTCCGATTGAAGGAGCATTGGAAGGTTGCGGCTGGGTCGCGTCCCTCGATCGAGCCATTGACCGCATGCGTGCCGTCTACCCGCTGTCCCTCATATTTGACGTTGATCATGCCGCTGTCCGCTTTGTAGGCGGCGGCCGCACGCGCGCGGCACTTGTCCAGCATCACGTCGGGCGAACCGCTGGCGGCGCTCGTCGTTGCGGCGGACCCGCCGGCGTTGCGCTTATCCTCGGCCGCGCGGCAGCCCTTCTTGTACGACTCGCCATGTTGGTTCTCATCCCATCGGCCCGCCATGCAATCGGCATAGCCGCGCTTGTATTCGCGCTCTGAAGCCGTCGACGCCAAGGCGACGGAGGCGATAGTCAGGGCAATAACGCCGGCGGCCGCGGCGATGGCGTGTCTCATAGAACTGCTCCTATAGGTCAAGAATATACCGACGTAGAATCGTGGCCCGGCAAAGTCCTCGCCCGAGCGTCCCTTGTCAACGCCGTGCGATCTTTCGATCTCGCTGAGGTGATAATTTGAGAGGCGGCCCCATTCAAAGCTTTGATCGTCAAAGGCTCAAGTATTTGATGTTTATGGAAAGTTGGTTCAGTCATGAATCGGCAAGTGTGGACGAACGTCAAACACCGCTTGGCGGTCGCCTGCGCATATGATAACGGCCGCTCGATTTTCAAGAATAGGGGGCAGAAAATGAGGGGCTTTAATCGGCGGACGTTTTTAGGTGGCATGTTTGGGACGAGCGCCTTCGTCGCCGCGCGTTTCGCCCGAGGCGACGAGGCGATGAAAGAAATCTCTCAACTCAAGCCCGGAGAGTTTACGTGGCATCCTGAGCGCGCCGGCTCGGGTCCGGTCTCCGTTGTCGTCTCAATTCCGCAGCAGCGCGTGCATGTCTATCGCAACGGCATCCGCATCGCGGCCTCGACCTGCTCCACGGGAAAGCCGGGGCATGAGACGCCAACGGGCGTCTTCGTCGTGCTGCAAAAGGACAAGAACCACCACTCGTCCACATATAACGACGCGCCCATGCCCAATATGAACCGACTGACGTGGTCCGGGATTGCGCTGCACGCCGGCAATCTGCCAGGCTACCCAGCCTCACATGGCTGCGTGCGTTTGCCGCTGAAATTTTCGGAGCTTCTCTTTGGCGTCACTCATATGGGGACGCCCGTCATTATTGCGGGCGCTCATACCGACCCGTGGCAACTGACCCATCCGGGCATGGTGCTGAGCGGCTATGCAGAGCAGGAATTCGAGCAGGTGCTTGCCGGGCTTGACGGCAAGAAGCATCCGTCGGATTGGGCCGAGGCTGAAAACCTCCCTGTGGTGAGCGTAGTCGCTTCTTCGGTCGACGGCGTCATCGAATTGATCGAAAACGATGTAGTCGTGGCAAAATCGATCTTCGCGCTGACGAATGGCGATAAGCTCGGCTCGCATGTCTTCGTGTTGAACGGCGCCGACCATGATTCACGCGGCATGCATTGGAGCGCCATCACCCACCATCACCAAGACGCGGCGCTCTCGCCAGATGCAAATGTGATCCAGCGCATTCGCGCCGAGACTTCCTTCGTTTCCGCCATGCAGCAACGCATGCATCCGGGCATGACAATGGTGCTGACCGACGCGCCGCTCTCGCCCGACAACCGTTCTGGCAAGGATTTTGTCATCGTCACCACAAGCTGAAGGCGCGCATACGGCACGCCGCGTCAGCGCATGACCACAAACGATTCGTAATGCAGGGGCGCTCCTTGAGTCGATCCGGCAAAATTTTCATCACGATTCTTCTTGTTTTCGCGCCTGCGCTTGCATGCGCCGAATCCGAGCGCCAGACACAACGCGTGGCGTTCAAAGACGGCAGCGTGACGATCAAAGGCCGCGTAAGGGGCCATCAGTATGGCGATTACGTCTTTCCCGCCGGCGCCAGTGAATCCTTGAAGGTCAGCCTCAAGACCAACAATAATACAGGCTTTCGGCGACGCCTTTGCGCCGGCACAGCTAGGCGATGCTGTGCTCGCCGCGCAAGCCGTCAAGCACGATGCGGATTTTCTCCTCGGCCGAATAATGCCGACGCGTCGCGCTGCGGATGTCTCTCACTAGCCGCTCAGACGAAGGCTTCGGCTTATCGGATTTCTAGCTCATCTTCACTCCCTGACGGTTACGATGAGCCAGAAATCCTCCTTTCAGCAATCCGCCCAGTTTGTCTCAAAGGCCTTGACGTTGGACACCCGGTGAACTGCGCTATCGGAGTTCGCGAGGGCGTTGGCGAAGCGTCGCGAGAGGAGCGTATTGTTTGAGGCGCCTGCAAATGTGCTTCACCCAAACATGTGGCGAGCCGTCAGGCAAGACGCGGACATCGTAATTTTCCGGTGGTTCGAAGAGCTGGTTCGCATCGGCGTAATGTCGCTCTTGAATTCTATCGACCCAAACGACGAATGCTGGCCCGAACGCTTGTCGCGCCTTCAAGGTCGGACAGATAAAATCAGCAATGGCGAAACGCCCCGCCACAGTGATGCTATCGCAGTACCGCCCCATGCGGCGAGCGTGTTCGACGGCGTCTTCTCCGAAGAAACCCGAATTTCGATAGACGCTCTTTCGTACATCATCCGCGTTGAAGTGGACAGCTCCAAGCATTGGCGTAAGCGTCGCCGCGAGCGTCGTCTTTCCAGCGCCAGATAAGCCCATGACTAAGATTTTTAAGTGACTCAGCATCTTTTCTCTCGCCCTTGAAACTTAGCGCGAAGGAGCTTGCGTCGAAGGGTAGATAAACTGCTTCCAGCCCCCGGCGACGCTATGCTCTTGAGCTGTTTGGCGCAATGACGACAACGCATACGGCTCCCTCGAATTTGCCCATGGGGAACATACCTGCGCTCCCTCAAATTGTGGAGTGAGTTTGCCCGATTTGACCCGTCACATCGGCCAGCGTACCTCTGAATTACCGACTGTTTCTCTTGTCGCGCATACTCAAAGACCGACTGAGGTCACCGTTATAAAATATGCATCAGAGTGCGCTAATTTAAAGAGCCGTGCATGCTGGACAGCGCACACTTCGATGCCGCTGGAGCGAATACCAACGGATGCGCTACGTGAAGCGCTCGGGTTTACCTTTGCGATGTGTATTGCAGAATCATTGGAGCCCGTGCGCGTGTTCGTCGCCGACAACGCCTTGGAAGACAACGAGACCGATCAAATTCATTTGCGCTCGCGCTTCGAAGCCGCCGGGGAGGCGCTCGCTTGCGAAAAATATGCACGCGGACGATTCGACGCAAATGGTGTCGTTACGATTACTCTCGCTGACATTCTCGGATTCATTGAATAGCTGCTGCGGCAGCTTTGTCACGCGATCGAATGGCGGAGTCTCGTCCGCGCCGAGTCGGTAGAGCAGTCTGAATCAGCAAACGCGCTAAACGCCAGTTTTATAACGCAGACGACACACTGCTCGTGGCGAGTGGATCTCGAGTCGAGACCGAAAGCGCGATTGGCGGAAGGCCGAGGACAGCGCGGAAGCGTTGAAGCATGCGGATCGTATAGGGCTCCATATCGTCCACCGAGCCTGCTATGTATTCTACGACGTCTATCGCATCGTGCCGCCGGCGCTCGGGTAAGAGCTGCGGCAGCGTCTCTACGGCGCGATCAGGTTCAAACTCCGCAATGATCGATTGCTCTCGGATGAGAGCGGCGCGGCCCTCTGCTCCGAGCGACACGAACGGCTCGTCGCTGGTCAAAACATGCGCCGATCTTTGGAGCCGGTCGCGACGGACGGAGCCGCGCGACTCGGCAAGAAGGATCAGCATGCGGATTACTGCCTCTGCGAAGCCGCCGCGGTCAATACTCATGAGAATGGCTTGGACCTCAGGCAGCCAACGGAGCTCCTTCGGATCCTTGCGTGTGCGCTCGAAGGCGTTGGGCACGCCTACCCAAGTCATCAGGGGCGAGCCGTAGACTGAAAGAAATGTCGCTTCGTAGGCCGCGTCGCGCACATCCCGCATGAAATCCAGAGCCTGCAATATCCCCGCAGCCCACCACTTCTCTAACTCGAGGAACGGATTGCGCGGATCCAACGCTTTGCGATCCGTCGAGATTCGCGCCGCAATCTCACGAACCGGCTGCATCAAGGGGTTCCGATCGGCGAAGACGAGGCGTTGGGCTCGGGCGGGATGCATCGAGCTCATCATTCTAGCGGCAGACGGCGTCACCGTCGCTTGCACAAACGGCCGCAAGGCGAGATCGTAAAGCTCGACGCTTAACTCCGAGAGGCGCGCGACCGCAGCGAAGCCAGTTTCTTCAGAACGATCCTCGTCGTCGAACGCGAGGACGTCGCTAATCTTGCGCTCCTCGAAGCTGACGAGGAAGCGCGCGTCGACGCCTTCGCCGAACTGCTCGTCAATCTTCATCTCGTATAGACCGGGGGAGAGCGCTTCTATCGTTTTCATGGTGGAGGCGACTTCGGCATGCTCCTTCTTGGCGATCGTTGAGGAGACAAAAATGCCAAGATGCCCCGTGGTCTCATGCACCATATAAATGATCCGCTGGCCGCGAATCTTGATTTCATGTTCGTCAGCGTATGTGTCGACGATCCAATTGAGCGCTTGCTGCGGAGGAGTGATATTGTCGCCACGACTCGTAAAAACGATGATCGGCGATCTGATCGCCTTGAGATCGAGCTGGCGGCCTCGCTCTATGCGCGCCTCCCCGCGCGAAAGGCGATTGCCGATGAAGAGCTGTTCGACAATCCATCGAATCTCCGCTTCGTTCATGCAATGTAGTCCGCCCCACCAGCGCTCGAATTCGAGGAAGGTTTCGCGATCACGATCGACATTTGCAAAGAGATCGTAATATTTGCTGAAATAGTTGCGGCCGGGATTGAGGGCCTCGAAATTCGTGACGAGATGCGCGCCATCGAACTCCCCATATCCCAGGTCCGCGAGGAAGATCGCAGGCAATGCTCCCCCGTAAAGCCCGCCAAAGTAGCGCATCGGGTTCTCGCCGATTCGACCCGACCAATAGGCCAGAGGCGCGCCGTTGATCACCACAGGTCCGGTGATGTCCGGATTCGCGGCGGCAAGGATCATCGTCGCCCAGCCGCCTTGACAATTTCCCACGATAATCGGCTTGGGAGCCTCAGGGTGCCGTCGGTGAATTTCGCTCACGAACGCAGCCTCCGCCCGCATGACGTCAGCGAGCGTTTGAGTTGGTTCGGGATGGGGACGAAAGACTAGAAAATAAACTGGATGGCCATCGCGCAGGGCGACGCCGACCTGGCTATCGGGTTTGAAGCCGCCAATGCCGGCGCCATGGCCGGCGCGCGGATCAATGATCAAATATGGGCGTTTCCAAGCGAAGCTCTCGACAGCCGTAGAGGGGATGATTTTCAAGAGCAGATAATTTACTGGTCGCGCAAGATTACGACCGTCTATGACCACCTCGTTGTCATAAATGAGAACGGGGGGCGTGCCGGCGGCTTCGTGGGCGATATCGTTATTGGCCCTTTCGCGCAGGGTGTCCAGCGTCAATGTGGCTCGTTGCCAAGCGTCGACGGCGTACTCATAAGCGGCTTGATAAAGATCGCCTCTCTCTTGCGCCTGATTTATCTTGGACTGTATCGCCTCCGCCCGCACCCAGCGCTGGTGAAGCTGATGCCCGTGGTCGCGAGCGATTTTTTCTATTCTCCGAGCATAACTGGTCATGACGCGCTGCATTGCGGTTGCGGCGACTTTCTGATCGTCGATCGAGCGCTTTGAAGCATTCTGGACACTGAAAAGCGGGGTCATCGCCCGGTCCTCCTACAAGGGATGATTCCGGAGGGGCCAGCGCGGATATCGTCGTAGGCCGGTTCGGATTGCCTTTGCAAAAGCCAATCTCGCGCCCCGCCGCTCTATGAACGGTCCTAGGTCGGCGCGCTCGGTCGAAACCCTAGCGGCGTAGCGGCCGTTCCTTTTCCGGCGATTAATAGCTGAACCCTGGCGGCGGACGTCGTCGAACCTTTCGTCCACTCTTATTCTCGCGTCGCTCAATGACAAGCCGGTGACCTTTGCGCATCTTGAGAGCGCCGACAGGTCTAAGAGGGGTCCACAATGTCGATCCCGCGATTGCCGTTTGCCAGCAGAGATAGGCGCGATCAGGGAAAGTGGAGTTCAGCACGGCGGCTGGGCGCTCGTGGCGTTCGAAGGCTGACGAGCGTTGACGCGGGCGCAGCCCTCCATGGTCATTTCCAGGATTGAACCTGCTACGCTGCGACCATCTGCAAATACTCCCATGAGCCAAACTCCACCGCCCTGCTGACTTGATCGGCCAGGCGCCCAACCCCTCCGCCAGCGGTGACGCGCGAGCGTGGCGTCATAGCTGCGTCACGATCGCGAAGCAGCGTGCCAGATATTCTGCAGACCGGAGCACGCGCGTGTGAACAAAGCGCCGAATATCGCGAGCGGAGGCGTCGAAGGATGCGGTTGGCGGCCCCGAGGGTGCGACCAGATCGCGCTCGTGCTGCAGGGCGGAGGCGCGCTGGGAGCCTATCAGGCAGGCGTCTTCGAGGCGCTGCACGAGGCCGGCGTCGAGCCCGACTGGGTGTCGGGCGTGTCGATCGGCGCAATCAATTCGTCGATCATCGCCGGCAACCCGCCCGAACGGCGCGTCCAACGTCTGCGCGCCTTCTGGGAGCGGATCACCGATCGCAAAATTTGGTTTCACACCCCTGACGGCGACGTGTTTCGCAAGATGCGCAACACCTATAGCGCTTATCTGACCCATTCGCTGGGCCAGCCAGGTTTCTTCTCGCCCCGCCAAGTCAATCCGTGGCTTTCCTTTGCGGGCGCCAAGGACGCGCTCAGCTACTACGACACCCAACCTCTGCGCGAGACCCTGCTGGAACTGGTGGATTTCGACTTGATAAATTCGCGCAGGACCCGCTTCTCCGTCGGCGCCGTCAATGTCCGGACAGGAAACTTCCTTTATTTCGACAACCACGACATGATTGTCGGCCCCGAACATGTCATGGCCAGCGGAGCCCTGCCGCCGGCATTTCCAATGGTGCAAATTGGAACCGACTATTTTTGGGACGGCGGAATCGTTTCAAACACGCCGCTGCAACATATTCTTGAATACGATACCGAGAACAACACAATGATCTTCCAGGTCGATCTGTTTAGCTCACGTGGCGCGCTGCCGCGCGACATTCAAGATGTGATGTCGCGCCAGAAGGACATCACATACGCGTCGCGAACGCGCTACAACACCGACGTCTATCGATTGCTACGCAAATGGAAAACGCGAGCCTATCACGCGCTGATGAAGGTCCCCGACGACAAGTTGACTGAAGACGATCGCAAACTTCGCGACAGGCTCGGTAAGCTGCC
>JBFXJV010000011.1:0-18856 GCA_050174515.1 Methylocystis sp. | reverse complement strand
CGAGCAGGAAAAGCGTCAGCAGCGCCATGCCGACGTAAAGCCCCGCGCCGGTGATGCGATGGGCGATCGACATCATCATCGTCAGGATCGGCTTGAAGATCGTCAGATGCGGCGACAGCGGTCGCCGCGCGGCGAGCTTGTCTGTGTCGGCGTCGGCCATATGGAACCCTCTCGCATGCGGCCGATCTGCTTCTCGGAACGCTTCCAAGCAGATAATTCAATTGTTGCAGCGCCGCAACTACGAGCCGTCAGCGGGCTCCAGACATGCAGAAGCCCCGTCGCCGGGGCTTTTGCCGCTCGCATCATCCAAATTTCGCGTTCAGTAGGCCGCCGCCGCCGGTCCGGGCGCAAACATCCAGTTGAAACGGTAGTTGACGCCGGCGCGGACAGTATTGAGATGCGCGCGTTGCTCGGTTTCAATGAGGAAGGGTCCGGCAAACGTCGGACCGTAGTCCGCGCCAATGTTCGCGTAGAGATATTCGACCTTGGCCGACCAGTTCGGCAGGAAGGCGTATTCGAGCCCTCCGCCGGTGCTCCAGCCGGTTCCGGTGCGCGTCTGAGAGCCGAGCCATCCGTAGTTGAGACTGAGGTCGCCATAGGCGAAGCCGCCGGTTCCATAGAGGAGCAGCTGCGAGTTCAACAGCGACACGCCGGCCCGGCCGCGCACCGTGCCGAACCAGCCGACGCTGCGCGATGCGCCAAACGGCTGGTCGGCGGAGCCGACGCTCGATCCCTGGAAATCGGTTTCGACGCCGGCGACGAAAAGCGGCGTGAATTGATAATTATAGCCGATCTGTGCGCCGCCAACGACGCCGCCGGCGCTAGGCTCGGTCGACAATGGAGCCAGCCAGTTTGCACGGCTGTATTGATCGAGCCAGCCGCCGCCAAGATTGAGGCCGGCATACATGCCGGTCCAGGTCAAAACCGGCGGCGGCGGAATATAGACCTGCGGCGGACCCCGGCGCGAAGGCAGATCCGCGGCTGATGCGGACATAACGGCCAGAGTCGCCAGTACGGCGAGGCCAAACACTCGTTTTTTCATTAGACCCTCGATGATGCGATCCTAAACGCCAGCGCCCCCGCCGGCTTCGAAATGAATGGCCAACCATGGCGTAATTGCGGATAATTTACGCATAGTTTTCAATGTTTAAGCGCTATGCTTAGCCAACGGTTAACGCGTCGGATTTACGACGCGACTTCTTAACCTTCGGCTCAGTCCGTCCGCCGCAACCGGCCGGTTCGACGACCGTCCGCCCAAAGCGCGACAAGCGCCAGCGAGGCGCAAAGCGCGCCTGCCCAGAAGGCGGCGGCGGGGCCAAACGCGTCCCAGAGCGCGCCGGCGCCGGCGCTCGCGGCGAGCAGCGCGACGCCGCTCGCGAGGTTGAACACCCCGAACGCCGAGGCCCGCAGCGCCGCCGGCGCGACATCGGCGACGAGCGTGGCGAGCAGCCCCTGGGTGAGGCCCATATGCAGGCCCCAGAGCGCCACCCCGAGCCACAGAAGCGGCAAATGTTCGGCGCTGGCGAGCGCGGCGTCGGCGGCGATCAGCGCGGCAAGTCCGGCCATCAGCGGCGTCTTGCGGTCGCCGCGATCGGAAATGGCGCCGACAGGATAGGACGCCCCGGCATAGACCACATTCATCGCGACGAGCACGAGCGGCGCGAGCGCCTCCGGCAGTCCGACGGCGCTCGCCTTCAGGATGAGGAAGGCCTCGGAAAAGCGCGCCAGGCTGAAGACGACGCCGATCGCCACGATCGCCCAGAACGGGCCGCCAAGCCGGCGGATTTCCTCAATATGCAGAGGAAAACGCGCCGGCCGCGGCGGGCGGGAGGACTGCGGCTCGCGCACGCCGAAGGAAAGAACCGCGACGGCGAGCGCGGCCGGAATCGTCGCGATCCAAAACACCAGCGTGATGCTGTTGGCGGAGAGCCACATCGCAGCGACCGCGACGGCCGGTCCGAGAAAGGCCCCGACCGTGTCGAGCGACTGGCGAAGGCCGAAGGCGGCGCCGCGCGCCGAGGCCGGCGCGAGATCGGCGACGAGAGCGTCGCGCGGCGCCCCACGGACGCCCTTGCCGACCCGATCGATGAAGCGCGCGGCCATGATCCAGGCGATATTGGGCGCGAGCGGAAATATCGGCTTGGTCAGCGCCGCCAGCCCATAGCCGATGATCGCCAGCTGCTTGCGCCGGCCGAACCAGTCCGAAATCGCGCCGGAAAAAATCTTGACGATCGAGGCGGTCGCCTCGGCGACTCCCTCGATGACGCCGACTTCGGCCATCGACGCGCCCATCGCGCCGACGAGGTAGATCGGCAGCAGCGCATGGATCATCTCGGAAGAGAAATCCATGAGCAGCGAGACGATTCCGAGCGCCCAGACGCCGGAAGGGATGGCGCGCAGACGTGAACGGCCGCTGAAGTCGTCCATGAACTTTTGGGCTCGCGCGCGCAAACCCTCGCTCATCGGGAGAGGGTCGGTCCGAAGGACCGGGGTGAGGGGTTACGATTTTGCCGCTTCAGACGCAAGGAATCCGCTGCAGCGTCGCCAAAATTCGAGCAGGGGAACCCCTCTCCCGGTTGCTTCGCAGTCACCCTCTCCCATTGGGAGTGGGTGGCGCTATACGTTCAGGGCCTGCGCGAGGCGCGCGATTCCGTTCTCGATTTCTTTTTCGGTGAGCGCGACGAAGCCCAGCATCAGCAGGCGGTCGCCGCCATATTTGTCGTCGAAGCGCAGCGCCGAGCCGGTCGCCAGCGAACAGACGCCGACGCCGGCGGCGAGCCCCCTCTTCTCCACTTCAGCGGCGTCCGGAAAATTATCCGGCAGTTTCCAGACAAGATGCATGCCGGCCTGATCGCCATAGATTTCGCAGTCGCCGAAGTGATTCTTGAGCGCATTCAGAAGCGCGTCGCGCCGTTCGCGATAGAGCTGGCGGATGCGCCGCAAATGGCGCCCGAATTCGCCGTTCGACATGAAATCCGCCATCGCCGCCTGTTCGAGCCAGCTCTGGCCGTTGTTCATCAGCATTTTCATACGCCGGCCGGCCTCGAAGAGACGGCGGGGCAGCACGACATAACCGAGACGCAGTCCCGGCCCCATGCATTTCGAGAAAGTGCCGAGATAGATGACGCGCTCGTTGCGATCCAGGCCCTTGAGCGCGGTCAGCGGCGAGCCGATGAAGCGGAAGTCGCTGTCATAATCATCTTCCATGATATAGGCGTCATATTGCGTCGCCCAGGCGAGCAGCTCGAGCCGCCGCTGCAGACTCATGGTCACGCCGATCGGATATTGATGCGAGGGCGTCACATAGGCGACGGCGCCTTTCGTTTTCGGCAGCAGCGATACGTCGAGCCCATCCTGGTCGACGGGCACGGGATGAAGCGTCGCCCCGAGGCTTTCGAGCACGAAGGCCGCGCCCTGATAGCAGGGCGATTCGACGACGGCGGCGCAATCGGGCTCCACCAGCAGGCGCCCGACCAGATTGAAGCCGTCCTGGCAGCCGCCGACGATGATGATCTGATCCGGATCGGCGACGACGCCGCGCGCCGGCGCCAGATGTTTGGCGATTGCGCGCCTCAGCTCCAGCAGTCCGGCGGGATCGTTATAACTCGTAAGATTGGAGCCGACCGCCTTCAGGCGATTCTTGATGTGATGCGACCAGGCTTTGAGCGGAAAGGATCGCGCGTCGGGCCGGCCGACCCAGAAATCGGCGGCGAGACGGCGACGCTCGGGATCAGCAAGGCGATGCGTGCGCAACGCGCCGCAAGGCGGCGGCGTTTCGTCAGCGGCGCCCTGTTCATTCTCCGGCGACGCGTGATGAAACGCCGAGAGAAAGGCCGTATCCGGCAGGTCAGGCGAGACGAAGGTGCCGACATAGGGCTTGGTGCGGATATAGCCCTCGGCGATCAGCCGCTCATAGGCGAGAACCGCGGTGTTGCGCGACACGCCGAGCTGACTGCTCAGTTCGCGCGTGGTCGGCATCGGATCGTCGCCCTTGAGCTGTCCATTGAGAATCATCGAGCGAACCTGATCGAAGATCTGGTTCTGCAAAGTGGTCTTCTCTGAGTCCGTCAGAATGATTGAGAGCTGAACATGCCCGCTTTTCACAACGGGGGTGGGACGATCGGTGGTCATGAGGGTCATCGCTGCAATCTCCCTGGGCGCAAAATACTGCGCATCCGACCAGCACGCATAGGTCCACAGGAAATGTAAGCATTGGCGCCAAGTTTAGCAGGCTTTGCCGGCGAGCCCTCCAGCCAGAGTGAGGAAGGATTTGATCTGGCGCCATGAGGTTCCTCGTTCCTGGCGCTTTTATTTGGACGCTGCTTGGGAAAAGCTGCAGTGGTCCGTTTAGGGACGCTAAAGTGAAGACTAGGGAGACCAAAATGCCGTTTTCGAAATCGCGCTTCGTGCCCGTGGCGTTTTGGGTCGGCTTTATTGCGCTCGGTCTCGCGACCAACGTCAACCATGGTCAAAAGGCTCGCAATGTTGCGGGCGGCAAGCCGGAGATGAGCGTCGCCAGCGCCTCGGGCAAACGACTTCCCATGCTGTTGGGCCAGAATCCGAATCAAACCATCGTTCGCGACTGAACGCGCGACATTGACGCTCCTCAAGCGCCGCGCGAGCGGCGTTTTTTTTGCGCCGAATTTCTATTTGCGCCGAGGCACGAGACGGTTCAACGCCGTGATCGACCGGAAGCCGCCGATCCATGCGCCGACCGCCGCAAAGGCCACCTAAGCCCAGTTCGACGTGTAGCTGATGACGGCGAACGCCGAGAGCAGATACCAGACGCTGCTCCAGGTGGCGGCGGCCACCCGCCGGCGTTCGGACACGGCCGCATTGAAAAACACGTAGACCGCGTCGGTGATGGCGGTCGAGGCGGCGACGCCGATCCCGATCAGCGGGTCAATGCTAGGCAGGTCCATCGTCTCCTCCGCTCCGGCCCGGTTCGAGGCGGAGGCAGCTATGGACGCAGGAATTGGGCGAGGCAAATCGAACCGGCCGACGCGCCTCGCCCTTCGATTGCTACGCCCGATGATTGGGCGAATGCGCCAAGCGCGTGGGCTCGCCAGCGGCCCCAGCGCCACCCCCGCCGCCAGCCGCTCCATTGGCCGCCCCAACGGCATCGCCCATCGGCTCAAAGAACGACAACCGGCAAAGATTGCCGTTAAGAGACGGCCGAGCGATGAGAAAGCTGCCGGCGGCGCGCTAATCTGCGTTTCGCCCGGTCTCTCCTTCCACCTCGTCGACTTTGGCGGCGAGTCCGAGCGACTCGGCCAAAGCCAGCCGCAGCAGCAAAAGGACCATTCGCTCTGGCAGCGGCTCGCGGGTAACAGCCTCGAATGACAATCGCAGCGCCATTCCCACTTCCCGCTGGATCACCGGCGAGACTCGATCGTCGTCAGTTCGATAGGCCGGACGCATGACCAACCTCCTGACGTCTAAACGAACCGGCGCATCTGAAGTTCCCCGCAATACGTTGAATTTACGGGTAAAGCCTTAGTCAACCGGACACCGCGACGGACTTGCGCCGAACGCCGGCTCGGTCATTTTCAATTATGCGGCAAGCAGTTGAAATGGAGCGGCCGAGCGCGCGGCGGTCATATCCCGGCGGAGGGCGAACTGTCGCTCGCCAACGGCGATGGCGCGCGTCACCCGTTCACGCCAATTTTCTCTATGCTTCCAGGCGATGAGCGAGCCTTCGACCGGGCCGCTTGAATGGTGGGCGCGACAGGGATTGAACCTGTGACCCCTACGATGTCAACGTAGTGCTCTCCCGCTGAGCTACGCGCCCTCGGGCCCAGTGGGCCGGAGCGCCGTCTATAATGGCGTACGTGGCGCCGCGCAAGCGCTCCCTCTTTGCGACGCCGTGGTTCGCCGCTTAGCGCAAATCATGGAAAAAATTGACGTTCCGTAAAGACCGCAGCTTTTATGTGCAAAAGATTTGTGACGTTGCGCGATTTCAAGTCTTGCGACGAGCCCGCTTTGTGGCAGACTTATTACTGCTCCCGCTTGTCGGAGCGGAGAGCAGTTAAGGAGGTTTCGCATGTCCTTGCAGGGCCATATCGTCGAACTCCAGCGCCGCCATGAGGCGCTCAAGAAGGAGATCGAGGAAGAACAGCTGCACCCCCACGCGGACGAATTGAAGATAGCGGAACTCAAGCGCAAGAAATTGCTGATCAAGGATGAGCTCGCCAAACTGGCGGTCAGCGAAACGCGCCACTAGATCACGCAGCGTTTGGGCGAGCCCACACGCAGATCACGCGATCGGTTCAAAGCTTCGAGCGCGCGTTATGCGCGCTCGAGCGTCTCCCGCTCAGTTCACAATCTGTTTACGCCATGGGCGGAGAGATTTCTCCGCCTAATTTTTTGAAGCATTCGCGCCGCGGCGCGCGATTTGCGAGACCTCGTCCCTATGCCCGTCACCGAGCTTTACCGCGCCGAGACGCTGCACGAAGGCCTCGGCGAGCCTTTCTTTGACGTTGTCGAGCCTGCGGCCTTTCCGCAGCATCGACTGCGCTACCGCAATCAGCGCTGGGCCGCCCGGGTCGGATTGGACGGTCTCAGCGACGCGGAATGGATCGAGCATTTTGGGCGTTTTTCGCCATTGCCGGGCGGGTTCGCGCATCCCTTGGCGCTGCGCTATCACGGGCATCAGTTCCGCGTTTACAACGCTGATCTCGGCGACGGGCGCGGCTTCCTTTTTGCGCAATTACGCGACGCTGAAGACGGCCGCCTGCTCGATCTCGGCACCAAGGGCAGCGGCCAGACTCCCTGGTCGCGTCGCGGCGACGGACGGCTGACGCTCAAGGGCGGCGTTCGCGAGATTTTGGCGACGGAAATGCTGGAGGCGCTTGGCGTCGACACTTCCAAGACCTTCAGCCTGATCGAAACCGGCGAAGCGCTGACGCGCGGCGACGAACCCTCGCCGACGCGCTCGAGCGTGCTGGTGCGCCTGTCGCATTCTCATATCCGCATCGGCACCTTTCAGCGCCTCGCCTTCCATGACGACGCCGCGGCGATCGACCGGCTCGTCGAATATGTTTGCCGCCACTATTTTCCCGCCATCGCGGATTTGCCGGCGCCGGAAAGAGCCCTCGCCTTTCTCGAAGCGGTGGTGGCCCGGGTCGCCAGACTCGGGGCGGGCTATATGGCGTCCGGCTTCGTTCACGGCGTGCTGAATTCCGACAATATCAATGTCACCGGCGAGAGCTTCGACTACGGACCGTGGCGCTTCGCGCCGGTCTATGACCCGACCTTCACCGCCGCCTATTTTGATGAAATCGGCCTTTACGCCTTTGGCCGCCAGCCGGGCGCGCTCGGCTGGAACCTTTCGCGGCTGGCTGAGTGCCTGGTTCACCTCATCGGTCTGAAGCCCGCCGAGCAGGTTCTCGTGACCTTTCCGAGCAGCATCCAGCGGGAATTTCGGAGCATCCTGCTCGATCGGCTCGGCCTCGCTTCAGCCGGCGACGACGCCGACGCCGCGCTGGCGAAGGGCTTCGTCGATTTTCTTACGGCGACGAAAGCACCATTCGAACAATGTTTCTTCGACTGGCGCGGCGGATTGGCGTCTGCAGAGCGCGCGGAACGCAGCCCGTCGGCGGACCACTATCTGGCGGAAACGTTTGCGCCAATCCGCGCCGCTTTGGCGCAATATCGGGCGGCGCCGAATGTGCGCCTGGATCACCCCTATTTTCAGCGGCCGGCGCCCTGCACCATGCTCATCGACGAGGTGGAGGCGCTCTGGGCGCCGATCGCCGAGCGCGACGACTGGGCGCCGCTCCACGCAAAAATCGCCGCGATCGAGGAGATGCGAAGCGCCTATGAATCCTAAACGAGCAATTCGCTTGAACGCCGCTGGCCTGCGGCGCGATAATTGCGTTCCAAGGCAATCGATTCTCGAGCGCTTAGGAGCGGCCCAGGGCGGCCTTCGATGAACGACGCCAGCGAGATCGACATCAGCGCCATCCGCGCCGAAGTGGAACGGTTGCGGCTGGAACACCATGATTTGGAGTCCGCGATCGGGGCGCTCCTCGCCGTGGGCGTCGCCGATCAGCTTCAGATCCAGCGGCTGAAGAAGCGCAAACTGCTGCTGCGCGACCGCATCGCCTATCTCGAAGACCAGCTCACGCCCGACATCATCGCTTAGATTGGGCTGGATTTGGGCGCAATCGCCCAAATCCAGCGCGGTCGATTCCAAAAGCATGGAACGCGAAGCGCACATGAGCGTCAGCTATTCAGTTTCGATCGACGCGCCGCTGCTTAAGGACGGGCTGCGTTTTTATCGCGACGCCTTGGGACTTGCCGAGATTGCTCGACCTGTCGCGACATATGTCATTTTGAAATGTGGAGATTTGCAAATCGGATTGATGGAAGAATCAGCCGGAAGCAAACTCGCTCAAGGAACGGGCGACGTTCGGCGCTATGAGCGACACTGGACGCCCGTCCATAGCGTTGGTCGCGCCTGCTGGCGGCGCGTCGCGCTATTTCGGCAGAAAGCCCAGCACGCGCAGCAGCAAAGGCATGGTGAGGCCCTGAACCACGATTGAGAAGCCGACGACTGCGAAGGTGGTGGCGACGATCACGTCGCGTTGAGGCAGACTATCGGGCAGAGATAGCGCCAAAGCGAGCGCAAGCGCGCCGCGCAAGCCGCCCCACCACAGCACATGCTGTTCACGAAACGTGATTTTCCATCGCGACGCGAGAAACACCGAACTCAGCGGATAGACGACGATGGCGCGCGCGCAAAGAACTGTCGCGATCGCCAGGGCCAGCGGCGCAAACCCCACAGCGCCAAAGGGAATGGTGGCGACGTCCGCGCCAATCAGCAGAAACACCACTGAATTGGCCAGGAACGCCGCGAAATCCCAGAAGGACAGCACGAACTCCCGGCCCCTGAGGCTGATGTAGCCGCCTTCCTTCTCGCTCAAAATCCCGAGATTGCCCATGACAAGACCGGCCGTCACCGTCGCCAGCACGCCGGAAAGATGAAGATGCTCAGCCACCAGGAAGGAGCCGAAGGCGGCGATCGTCGTCAGCGCCGCTTCGACCAGATGCTCGGAGGTGCGCAGCGAGACCAGGATGGCGCCGCCGCCAAACAAGGCGCCGACCGCGACTCCGCCGAGCACGATTTTCGCCAGGGTCATCGCAATCTCCGCAGCGCTCTGATCCGCGCCGCCGCTTTGCGCGAAGGCGAGCGCCATGACGAAGAGCACCGCTGCGGCGCCGTCATTAAGCAGGCTTTCACTTTCGACCAGAAGCCGCATGCGGCCTTTAATTCTATTGTCTTTGAACATCGCGATGATCGCGACCGGATCGGTCGCCGCGATCAGCGCGCCGAAAACCATCGCCGAAAGCAAGGGCCAGCCGAAAGCGGTCATTGACGTCGCGACGAAGACCGCGGAAATAAGCGTTCCGACGCCTGCAAGCGCGAGCAGAGGCAGCGAATCTCGTATCAGCTCGCGCCACGATAGAGTCAGCGCCGCCTCAAACAAAAGCGGCGGCAGAATCAGATCGAAAATGAGATCATGCGTCAGATGCGGCGCGAACTCGGCGTCGGAAAGCGCGACGACCGCGCCGACGATGACCAGCCCGACGGTATAAGGCAGCCTGATCTGACGCGCGGCGATTGCGACCAACATCGCCACGGCCAGCACCGCGACCGCTTGCCTCAGACCTTCATCCATGACGCCACCGCTCCGCTCAAAGAAAATCTTGCAGGGTTGTTTAGCCGCGCGCTCCCGGTTCGCGAAGCGAAATCGGTCCGCCGCCGACGCCGGCCAAGGCCCGCTTGCGCGCTTGCCTATCGGGGAGCCATCGTCTATGCCGCATGGCTTCCCTTATAGAGGAAGCAAGAGTGGGCAAGTCCAAACCGCCCGTCGCTGTCATCATGGGGTCGCAATCCGACTGGGCGACGATGCGCCACGCGGCGGAAACGCTGGCGGCGCTCGGCATCGCCTGCGACGCGCGCGTCATCTCGGCCCATCGCACCCCCGACCGGCTGTTCGCTTTCGCAAAGGCCGCCGAATCGGAGGGTTTTGAGGTCATCATCGCCGGCGCCGGCGGCGCCGCGCATCTGCCAGGAATGACCGCGTCGATGACGCCCCTGCCGGTGCTTGGCGTGCCGATCGAATCGGACGCGCTGAAGGGCATGGATTCGCTGCTCTCGATCGTGCAGATGCCGGGCGGCGTGCCGGTCGGGACGCTTGCGATCGGCAGGCCCGGCGCGATCAACGCCGCGCTGCTCGCCGCCGCGATTCTAGCCCGCGCCGACAAGGCGCTCGCCGTGCGACTGTCGGAATATCGTGCGCGCCAGACGGACAACGTGGCGCTGACGCCGCGCGACGGCGCGTGATGCTGCCGCCGGGCGCGACGATCGGCATTCTTGGCGGCGGTCAGCTCGCGCGCATGCTGACGCTGGCGGGCGCCCGGCTCGGGCTGAAGGCGCATGTCTTCTCCCCCTTCCCCGACGACCCCGCCTTCGACGTTTGCGCGGCGCGCACGCGAGCCGAATTTGACGACGAGGCCGCGCTCGCCGCATTCGCCGAATCCGTCGACGTCGTCACTTACGAATTCGAGAATGTTCCCGCCCGCACGGCGCAGGTGCTTGAGGCGCATCGTCCGGTGCGTCCCAATCCGAGAGCTTTGGCGCTGACTCAGGACAGGCTCGTCGAGAAAGAATTGGTCCAGAGCCTGGGAATCGCCACCGCCGACTTCGTCGCGGTCGACAACGCCGGCGCGCTTCCCCGCGCCGTCGCGCGGCTCGGCCGCAATTCGATCCTCAAGACGCGACGTCTTGGCTATGACGGCAAGGGCCAGACTCAATTGCGCGACGGCGGCGACCTTGCCGTCGCTTTTCGCACGCTCGGCGGCGCGCCCTGCATTCTCGAAAGCGTGGTGCCATTCGCGAAGGAAGTGTCGGTTGTCGCCGCGCGCGGACTGGACGGCGCATTTCGCGCCTATGACGTCTGCGAAAACCTCCATGAACATCATATTCTGGCGTGGACATTAGCGCCCGCCGAGATCGCTGAGACAACCGCGGCGGCGGCGATCGATATCGCCCGGCGCATCGCCGAGGCCGCGCAATATGTGGGCGTGATCGCCGTCGAAATGTTCGTAGTCGTCGATGACGGGCGCGAGACTCTCCTCGTCAATGAAATCGCGCCGCGCGTGCATAATTCCGGACATTGGACGCTCGACGGCGCGCTGACCTCGCAGTTCGAGCAACATATGCGCGCGGTCGCTGGCTGGCCACTCGGCTCGACGCGGCGCCATGGCCGCGTCGAGATGCGCAATCTGATCGGCGACGAGGTCAATGCATGGCCGGAGCTGGCGCGCGAGGATGGCGTCTGCCTGCATCTCTATGGCAAGAACGAGACGCGCCCCGGCCGCAAGATGGGCCATGTGACGCGCATCGTGTAGGCCAGGCTGGCGGCCGGCGACGCACGTCTCTCGTCATGTCCGACGCCGCCTCGCGACATGATGCAATGAATATGCTCTGGCGCGCCGCGGCCGATGAAGATAGACAATATTCCTACGCGATGCCGCTATGAGGCTTCGTCCGGACCTGCGCCATAGGTTCGATCGAGTTCGCCAATGGGAGCGACAGCTTGAATGTCGCGCCGCCGCCGGGAGTATCTTCGACCCGGATGCGCCCCCCTTGCTTCTCCACCAGCTCTTTTGCGATAGCGAGGCCCAGTCCGGCGCCAGGAGTCGCGTCGCTTTTTCGCCAGAACGGTTCAAAGATCGCATTGCGATCTTCCGCGGCGACGCCAGCGCCGTGATCGACGACTTCGATCGTCGCGCCTGGCAGCACGCGCACCAAAACCGTTCCACCCTCAGGTTCGGCGCGGACCGCGTTTTCGATCAAATTCGTGATGACGCTTTCCAAAGCCCAGGGGTCGGCGCGCACATTGACGGGTGAAGGCGGACAGTCCAGTTCGATATTGCGGCCATTCTGGATCGCCAAGGGCGTGTAATCCAAGATCACGGAGAGAGCCGTCTTCCCGAGGTCAGCGGCTTTTCCGATTGCGTCCTTTTGACCCTCGATGTGCGCCACGCTCAACAATTGCTCGACGATCGTACGAATGCGCCGCGCGTCCCGCTTCACGTCTTGCCTGAACGTCGCCTCGTCGGGATTGGCGATGTGGGCGCACAATATCGTGATCGGCGTGCGCAATTCGTGCGCCGCATTGGCGAGGAAGCGCTTTTGGCGGGACACGCTGTCATCGACGCGCGCCAGCGCATTGTTCACCGATTCGACAAAAGGCAGGACTTCCGCAGGCAATTCGGCGCAGGGAATACGCTCATTGAGCGAATCCACGCCGATCCTGCCGACTCTCTCAGCCGCCCTGTGCAAAGGGGCCAAGCCTCGCTGCACCACAAGCAGGCCAATCATCGCAATTGCCCCGGCGAGCGGAAGATAGACGAAGAAGTTCTGCATCGTGAGGTAATAGGACATATTGTAGAGCACATCATCCCAATGGAAATGCGCGCCATAGAGAATGAATGTGATCCTGCCGATGTCGGTATCGATCGAGCGAACCCATCCGCGAGCGTCCGGGTTTGGATCATCGGCCAGATGAAATGAAAGAATGAGCAAGTCGACTCGCGTAAGCGGCGAGAAAGCCTTCGCCAATTCGACCGACGATCCGGGCAAGGGGACGCCGGTCATGGCGTCGATTGCGGCAAAACGAAAGTCCGGATTGCGGGTCATATAAGCGCGCAAGGCGTCGGTTTGCTCGACAAATTTTCGACCATCCCGGTCCTGTCGAAAGGCCGCTTCCACGACATAGCGGGCCCTCTGCGTGGTCCAGCTTTCGAGATTCAATTCTGGATAAAAGCCGAGTCGAAATGCCGAAAGGGAAAGTTGGATCACAGCCGGCAGCGTGAAATAGACTAACGCCGATCCGACGATCCAATATGCAATCAAGCGCGAAGACAGCGAACGCCATCTTATCACCGACGCGACGCCCTTATCATGTAGCCGACGCCGCGCGCCGCGTGAATGGTTACGCCGGCGTCGAGTTCTTCCAGACGCCGACGCAAGCGCAAGACAAGCAGGTTCAAGACGCTCGGCTGGATGTCGTCGTCGAAACCGTAGATTTCCTCGAGGAGCGTCTGTCGCGACACCATTCGGTCCGCGTGGCGCATGAGAACCTCCAGCAGCATCAACTCGCGTCCATGCACGACAACTGACTTGCCGCGCACCGAAACATCGCGAAGGCGAGGATCAAAGGACAGGTCGCCGACGACGATCGCCGGAAGCGAACCGCCGCCATGGCGGCGCATTGCGACACGTGTTCTCGCCAATAGTTCATCGAAGTCGAAAGGCTTGGTCAAATAATCGTCGGCGCCGGCGTCGAGGCCCGCCACGATCTCGTCCGTCTTGTTGCAGGCGGTCAAAATCAAGACCTGAAGGCCTGGCCGAATCCGGCGCATCTCCGGCGCCAAGGACATGCCGTCGCCGTCGGGAAGCCGCCGATCCAGCACCACCAGGGCGTAGGGAAGGACATTCAGCGCCCGCCGAGCTTCGTCAATCGAGGAAACATGGTCGGCGACAAACCCTGCGCGGGCGAATTCGCGGGAAATCGAGCGCGCGACTTCCAACTCATCTTCAACCAAGAGAATTCGCATGTGACCCTCCGCCAAGGAACACGAATCCTGCTCTTGTTGAGCTTGTTATTGATGAAACGATCAGAACAGACCTCCCCTTACGAGGTCAATCCGTCAAGCATTGGTGTGGCGAAGATGCAACAATAACAAAAATATTGGCGCCGCCCACGGGTTGGAATCTTCATGAAACTTTCCAGGCTTCGAAAAAAGTTACGTTTGATTCGATGAACGCGCCGAAAGCCGCGGCGCCTGGGCTTCTTGCCGCTCTTCGCTCGAACTGGCGGCATGGCGACCGTTTCGCGGGTAACTGAACTGTGACAAGGCTTTGGACAGGTTGGAAGACATCAGCGCCCGCAAGCGTCGCAATCGCTGCTGCGTGCCTGGTCCTTCTGCAAGTTTTCAGCTTCGTCCCGCTCCCGAAGGCGCAAGTCGGTCGCGCATTGGGCTCGAGCGCCGCAGCATTCGCCATCTTCGCCGAATGCAACAATGCGGATGTGGATGAGGGCGGCGTTCCAAGGTCTCCCCGCCATCATCATGAAAGCTGCGTCTTTTGCGTCGCCAGAGGTTGCGAGTCGAGCTTCGGTCCCGCCATCTTGCAGATCGGGACCGCCCATTTCGTTCCACATACGCTGATATCGACGCTGCCATCGACCGCGACGTCCACTCTGGGCGCGCCGCCGAAAGGCCGGGTCAGCTCCCGCTCCTCGCGCGGGCCACCGATCCTCTCCTGACCGACTGAACGCGGCTTTGGCGCCGCATTCCTCCACCTCGGTTCGCGCGGGCGCGAGACGCCGCGCCAGGAGAATCTCATGTTTCGTTCCACCTTGTTGCGCGGCGTTTCCGCCGGCGTCCTCATCCTGATCGTCTCCTCTCAAGCCATCGCCCAGCAGGCGCTTCCGACAATCGAAGTGGGTCGCAGCAGCGCCAAACCCCTCAATGGAAATCGCTCGGGCGGCGAAGGGCGATCCACTCAGGCGGCAGGTTCGTCACGATCCCAGACGCCGAAATCTGATCCCACCGCTTATGCGGTGATGGATTCGAGCACGGCGCTCAAAACGGATACGCCGATCCTAAAAACGCCCTTCTCCGTACAGGTCGTGCCTCAACAGGTTCTGCAGGACCAGCAGGCGACCGAGGTGGAGGACGCCGTCAAGAATGTCAGCGGCGTACAGCTGCCTTGGACCGGCGGACAATACCAGGATTTTATCATTCGCGGCTTCGGCACGCGCAATGCGCGATTTCGCAATGGCATCCGTCTCCCTGCCAATAGGTTTGACTTGGCCAATGTCGAGCGAATTGAGGTGCTCAAGGGTCCGGCGGCAATGCTCTACGGACGCACTGAGCCGGGCGGCATGGTCAATGTCGTGACGCGCCAACCCCAGGAGACAGCGAGCCACTACGTCCAGCAGCAATTCGGCAATTACGCCTATTACCGAACGTCGCTCGACTCCACAGGCAAGCTCAACGACGACGGTTCGCTTCTTTATCGCTTCGACGCGTCCTACTGGAACGCCGGATCCTTCCGAGACTTCATCAACAATGAGCGCGTCTTCCTGGCGCCAAGCGTGACCTGGAAGCCGACAGCCGATGACGATCTCAATCTCAATTTTGAATATCAGCACGACTTGGCGCCCTATGACTCCGGCATCCCGGCGATTGGAGACCGCGTGGCGAATGTCCCAATTAACCGCAATTACAGCAATCCGGGATTCAACAGAGACCGCATCGACAGTCGTCTGATCGACTTCAGCTGGACTCATCGATTCAATGAGGCCTGGAAAGCCCGTTCGGGCGTCGTCTTCAACTGGATCGATTACACCTTCAACGAGAATCCCGTAGCCTATTTTCAGACAAATCTTGAGAACACGCTGACGCCGCAGGTGCGACGCGGCATCTATTTCGAGGATTTCTATCGCCGGGGCTATACGGCCTATTCGGATCTGACGGGCAAATTCGAAACCGGACCGCTCACGCATGAGGTGCTGCTGGGCGCCAATTACTATGTGCAACGGGTAAATAACAGCGGCTACTTCGGACTCAACGCGCGCTCCCTCCCGCTGAACTCGATATACAGATTTTCTTTCGTCGACCTGTACAACCCGGTCTATCCCGCGCTGCCTTTCGATTATTTCAGCGCGGCGAGAAGATTGGCGCCGAACGATTACGGCCTTAACAAGGATGAGTGGGCGACTGTCTATTTCCACGACCAGATTGGCTTTGGAGACGGGGTGTATCTGCTTGGCGGCGGAAGATACGATTGGTCGACCTCGACGCACGGCGCTTCGACAACTGAACTGTGGCTGCCGGTCACGACCGCGGATACGTCTATCCGGCGCACTGACCGCTTCAGCCCGAAGGCCGGCGTGGTTTTCACGCCCCTCCCTTACATATCGGTTTATGGAAGCTACGCGGAAGGTTTCGGCTCAAACAATTTTGGGCGCTCCGCGACAGGACGCGTGCTGCCGCCGGAAACTTCCTATCAATGGGAGTGGGGCGTAAAGAGCGAATTATTCGACAAGCGCGTGCTCGCGAGCCTCGCCTTCTATCAGCTCACCAAGCAAAATGTCGCGGTGCTTACGGGCGACAGCGTGTCCTTCGATACGATCGGCGCCGCTCGAAGCCGGGGGGTAGAATTTGACTTTCAGGGCAAAGTCACCGACGCGCTGAGTCTCATCGTGTCTTATGCCTACACCGACGCCCGCTACATCCGCACCGCCGTGGGCGACGATCACCTTGGTCGGCATCTGCCGGGCGCGGCGCCGAGCGCAGGGAGCATCTGGGCAAAATATGATTTCCAAGATCCGCAGTTCAAAGGGCTGAGCGTTGGCGCCGGCGTCTTTGCGGCAAGCGACAGGGCCGGAGACAAGGGCTATTCGAGGTACTACTACAGCCTGCCCGCCTATGCGCGCGTCGATCTGATGGCCGCCTATAAATTCGACTATCTCGGCAAAAAACTCTCCGCGCAACTCAATATCAATAACGTGAACAACGTCAGATATTACGCGCCCTGTCTCCCTTACAATTGCTCCAAGGCGTTCAACGGCGTCGGCGAACCGCTGACCGTGAAGGGAGCTCTAAGAGTCGAATTTTGAGAGGGAGCGACCAATGACGAGCGTAATTCGCGCCCTTTTCGTGCGGCTGCATCGCTGGGCGGGACTTGCGATGGCGGGCTTCCTGATCGTGGTGGGGTTGACCGGAAGCCTGCTCGCCTTCTGGCTCGAGGTCAATCAATGGCTGACGCCCGAACTCTATCCCGGCGCGCGCGCCGGGAAAGCGCTCGGCGCGGCGACGCTGGCGCGGCGCGCGGAGAGCCTCGCTCCAGAAGCCCGCGTCGACAGGGTTTATCTCGGATATGCGGGCACGGTTATCGTCGGCGTGTCCCCACGATCGAGCGACGCGTCGCTTCCTTTCAACCAGATTTTTCTCGATCCGATCGACGGCCATGAACTCGGCCGGCGCAAGATCGGCGGCCTCCCGGCTCATGTCAACCAAATCATGCCTTTCGTCTACCAGCTTCACATGTATCTTGCGATGGGAAACATCGGCGAGTGGATTCTCGGAATCGTCGCGCTTCTCTGGACGCTAGATTGTTTTATCGGCTTCTATCTGACGCTGCCGGTCGGCGGCGAGCGTTCGCGCAAAAGCTTCGTGGCGCGTTGGAAGCCGTCGTGGCTGGTAAAATTCAAGAGCTCCTTCTATCGCGTCAATTTCGATCTGCATCGCGCGGCAGGGCTATGGCTCTCAGCGATGCTCTTCGTCTTCGCCTGGTCGAGCGTCTCCTTCAAGATGCCTAATTTCTATACGCGCGCGACGCAGCTCGTTCTCGATTACGAGACGCCGGTCTGGGCGCAGGCGGGGACGCCGCCAAACGACGTCCGCGCGCCGATGCAATGGGAGGCGGCGCAGGAGACCGGCGAGAGGCTGATGGAAGAACAGGCGCGCCAGCATGGCTTTGCCGTCGAACGCCCTCTGGCGCTCTATCATCTTCGTGCAAAGAGCCTTTACGAATATCGCGTGCGCTCGTCGCGCGACATCGGCGACAAGGCGGGATCGACCTCGATCCTTTTCGACTCGCGCTCGGGCGCGTTGAAGCGCATCAGTCTGCCGACCGGCCATCGCAACGGAACGACGCTGACCACCTGGCTCGTCGAACTGCACATGGCCAATCTCTTCGGCCTTCCCTACCGCGTCTTCGTCTGCGCAATGGGGCTCGTCATCGCGATGCTTTCCGTCACCGGCGTCTACATCTGGTGGAAGAAAAGAAAAGCGCGGCGATACCGCGAGCGCATTCGCGGCGGCGCCGAAGCCGGCGTTCCGGCGGAATGAATTTCTTCAAACGCGAGACTGTCCGTTGATGGAGGCGTCTATGCGCCACGCTCGAATTCAGGATGACGCCCTCGTTCAGCTCCTGCAGCGCGCGCTGCCGCTTGGCGCGCGCGGCAGGCCGGCGCTGCTCGCCTTCCTTCGCGCGCGCGGCGTCATCGGAAACGTTGCGCCCAGATTGCAAGTGGTCGGCATTTTTCCAGCCGGCGCACAAAGCGAATTCATGTGCCGGTTTACGATCGAGGATTGCGCGCGTGACGAGACCTTTGTCGCGCCGCTCGGACAGCTTGCGCTCGATCGCAGGCATCCGGCGGCGCGGAAGCTTGACTTGCGCCGACGATAATTGCGCCGCCTGGACGTTGCTTGAAAACGCTTTTCGCCGCGCCGCGTCTGCAACTTCAATGCTCCCTACGCCTTCGTCTCGGGCGATCTGAAGGGGCCAGCTTCGCCCCGCAGGCGCAAGTGCATGCGTAACGCGAAAGGCGGCTACCGGCGCGACTATCTGCGGAAGCTCGACCGGCAGACCGAAGTCGACGAGCGGGACGTCAGAATCATGGACTAGAAGAGCGCGCTCCTGCACACGCACGCCGCCGCGTCAGGCGGGAAATAGCGTTCCCGGTTTTGTTCCAAAGTGGCGCGTCCAAGGGGAATCGAATCCCTGTTTTCGCCGTGAACGAGCGATAAGCCGCACTCTGGCGAGCGTCGACGAACAAGCAGCCGCTTCGTATTGGCGACATATGAGCGACTTCAGGAGCAATTCGAGCGATATGAAGAATTTTCTCTCGCCGGTCGCTAAACCTTCTTAGTTCGCCTAAAGGATAGGCTATCAAAATAGCCGACGGATTTCGATTGGCGATGGGACGCCGCCGCTTAGAGGCGGGTCGCCGATCCTTGCGGAAGTTGATGTCCGACTTATCTGCTC
>JBFXJV010000010.1:0-19217 GCA_050174515.1 Methylocystis sp. | reverse complement strand
GCTTGGTGGACATTTGCGGGCGGTGCGCCGTTGAGGCTTTGTTGGCGCGGGCCGTTCTGGCGCCCGCAGGTGTGTAGCTCAACTGGTAGAGCACGGGTCTCCAAAACCGGGGGTTGGGGGTTCGAGCCCCTCCACTCCTGCCATTTAAGCGGCAGCCGGATCGATCAAAATTCTAGCGACGCGAAGGTCGACTTCGCGACGATCCGATCATCGTCGGACCGGCCACTGAATGGATGGTCTGGCTCTATCGCCGGCGGCGATCGTTCCGCGCCATCTCACTCGCCGCCCGAGGATGCGCCGCCAAAAAATGGATCGTCTGGCGTATCGCTTGCGCGATCGAACGGCTTCGGGTCTTAATTCGCCTGGTCGGAATGGGAGGACGCATCGATGATCCCTTGGGAAATTCAGGCGCGCGAATTCGTCAATTGCAATTGCGGCTACGCCTGCCCCTGTCAGTTCAACGATTTGCCGACTCACGGCCGCTGCGAAGCCGCCGGCGCCATCGCGATCGATAAGGGCTATTTCGGCGATGTCTCGCTCGACGGCGCTCGAATCGCGTTCGTCTTCTGGTGGCCGGGCGCGGTGCATGAGGGCAACGGCAAATGTCTGCCGATCGTCGATGAAAGCGCGAGCGAAGATCAACGCAACGCCTTGCTGACCGTGATGTCCGGCGGCGAGACTGATCCTTTCGCCACCATGTTCAATGTTTTCGCGTCGACGGTGGAGACCGTTTATGACCCGGTGTTCACCAAGATCGACTTCGACGTCGACATCGACGAGCGTAAAGGCCGGATCAACGTCGAGGGCTATTTCGAAACGATTGGCGAACCGATCCGCAATCCGGTGACCGGCGATCCGCATCGGGTGCGCATCGACCTGCCCCACGGCTTTGAATATTCGATCGCCGAGATCGGCAGCGCGTCGTCGAATGTGCGCGGTCCGATACCGCTCACATTGACGAACAGCTACGGCCAGTTCGCGCGTCTTCACCTCAATAATCACGGTCCGGTCCGCAACTGATTGGCGTAAGCTGCAGTGGAAACGACGGCCTTTGAAGCTCTTCTCCGGCGTGACCGGATGATCGTCATCGGCGGTCTGATCATCATCTCCGCGCTCGCTTGGAGCTATGTCATGACCGGCGCAGGCACGGGCATGAGCGTGCGCGCCATGACCCGCATCGCCGTCTCGCCGGGCGCTTTCTCGGACGAAGCGGCGATGCCGCAGCAATGGACCGGCACCTATTGGGCGATCATGCTGGCGATGTGGTGGGTGATGATGATCGCCATGATGGCGCCGAGCGCCACGCCGATGATTCTGCTTTACGCGCGCGTCACGCGCCACGAGCAGAAGAGCGGCAGGCTCGCGGCGGGCGTCGTGCCGACGGCCGGCTTCGCCGCCGGCTATCTGATCGCTTGGCTGATCTTTTCGATCGTCGCCACCGTCCTTCAGTTTTCGCTCGAACAGGCGGGCCTCGTTCACTCGATGCTGATGTGGTCGCTCAACTCATGGCTTTCGGCGGGCGCGCTCTTCGCGGCGGGGCTTTATCAGCTCACGCCGTATAAGGAGACCTGCCTCAGACATTGCCGCTCGCCGGCGCATTTTCTCTCCGCGCATTGGCGTCCCGGCCAGTTGGGCGCGATCCGAATGGGCGTCGAACATGGCGCCTACTGCGTCGGCTGCTGCTGGGCGCTGATGGCGCTGCTGTTCGTTGGCGGCATCATGAACCTGCTTTGGATCGCCGGTCTGTCGGTCCTGGTGCTTTTGGAGAAGGTCGTGCCGCGCGGCGAGTGGCTTGCGCGCGCGGCGGGACTGGCCTGTATCGCAGCGGCCCTCTGGATTGCGGGGCGCGCGGTCGGGATCGCCTGACAATCCGATTTACCGAGGTGGCCAAAATGCATGGCGCCAAATCGGCCTTTGTGACCGGCGGAAGCACGGGGATTGGAGCCGCCACGGTGCGGGCTCTGGCGCGCGAGGGCTACGGGGTTGGCTTTATCGATAGGAATCGCCCCGATGGGATCGGGTTGGAAAAAGCGCTCGACGGGAGCGCCTTGTTCATAGAAGGGGACGTCCGCCTGCGCGATGACCAAAGACGCGCGGTCGAGGTCACGGAACGGCAGTTCGGCGCTCTCTCGGTCGTTTTCGCCAATGCCGGCGTTCACCGGAACAATACCATCCTCGACATCACCGATGATGATCTAAATCTGACTTTGGGTGTCAATCTGATCGGCGTGGTCAATACGCTCCGTGAAACGGCCCCCAAACTGGTCGCGAGACGAGCGGGCGCAATTGTTATCATGGCGTCCGATCAGGCGCTCATTGGGAAACGAAATTCATTCGCATACGGCCTGACCAAGGGCGCTCTTGGACAGCTTACCAAAAGCGTGGCGCTCGACCTTGGCCCGTATGGCGTAAGGATAAACGCCGTCTGCCCCGCGACGATTCGGACGCCTCTCACCGAAGCGATTTTTTCGCGCCACGAAAATCCCCAGGCCGCCTGGGCTCGGGAAGGCGAACTGCATCCTTTGGGGCGGGTTGGAAAGCCGGAGGAAGTCGCGGAGCTGGTTTGTTTTCTTGCTTCGGAGCGCGCGAGCTTCTTGACCGGCGGCCTTTACATGGTTGATGGCGGTCTGACCGCCGGATAGCCGGCGGCCTGACAGCAAAACGCTCGAGCATGGCCTCGAGCATGTAGCCTGGAGCATGGCTGGAGAAGACATGCGGCTGAAGCCTGGCGACGCGCTTATCCTCGTCGACGTGCAGCGCGACTTCTGCGCCGGCGGCGCGCTGGAAATTCCCGACGCCGACAGGATCGTCCCGCTCGTCAACGGATTGATCGTGGAAGCCGACGCCGCCGGCGTGCCTATCGTCGCGTCGCGCGACTGGCACCCGCCGGGCCACGCGAGCTTTCATGAGGCCGGAGGACCATGGCCGGCGCACTGCGTTCAGGGCGGCGAGGGCGCGCAATTTCATCCCGATCTGCGCCTGCCCGAGCGAGCGATCATCGTCAGCAAAGGAGAAGCGCCCGAGCGCGACCAGCTTTCCGCCTTCGACGCCACTGGATTGGCGGATCGCCTTCGCAGTCTCGGCGTGCGTCGAGTCCTGATCGTCGGATTGGCGCTCGATGTTTGCGTGCTTGAAACGGCGCTGGATGCGGCGTTGGAAGGTTTTGAAACGCATCTCCGGCTTGCCGGCGCCCGCGCGATTACGCGCGAAGGCGCAAGAGCCGCCGTTGAAAAAATGCGCAAGGCGCATGTCGTCGTCGAAGAGGACTGAGGCGGCGACTCAACGCAAATGGCGACACGGAAAGCGCCAACTCCGGCTTGTTCGCAACGCGAGCCAGGAAGCTCGCCAAGGTTCCTGTGACCGATTCAGCTACTTCATGGCGTCGCCCAAATTTGCTGGGCGGCAAGGCCATGGCTATGGTCGTGCCCACGCGCAGGCGCCTTCGCCATGAGCCCATCGCAACAAAAGGAACGGTCCGTGTCCAGCAGCGCGCTTTTCGCGGACCTTTACGAATTTGCGATGCTGCGCGCCTATTGCGAATTGGGAATGGAGGCGCAGGCGACGTTCAGTCTCTTCGTGCGCAAGCTGCCGCCGCAGCGCAATTTCCTGATCGCCGCCGGCTTGAACGAACTTCTCGAAACAATCGAAAATTTGCGTTTTGAGCCGCAGCAGATCGACTATCTCGCGTCACTCGAATTTTCGACAAAGCCTTTCCTCGACTGGCTCGCCGGTTTTCGCTTCTCCGGCGATATTGACGCGATGCCCGAAGGCGCGCCGTTCTTCGAGAACGAACCGATCATGGAAGTTGTTGCGCCGATCGCCGAAGCGCAGCTCATCGAAACGCTTGTCCTCAATCAGATCGGGCTGCAAACCCTGCTGGCGTCGAAAGCGGCGCGCGTCGTCGACGCCGCGCGCGGCCGCAGCGTCGTCGATTTCGGCGCAAGACGCGCGCAAGGCATAGACGCCGCAATGAGCGGCGCGCGCGCCTTCTATATCGGCGGAGTGGATTCGACGTCGAATGTCGCCGCCGGCGACCGCTATGGACTGCCTGTCGCCGGCACCATGGCGCATAGTTTCGTGCAGGCCTGTGCGTCGGAGATGGACGCTTTTCGATCGTTCAGCGCAGTCTTTCCCGACACCACGCTTCTCATCGACACCTATGACGCGATCGAAGGCGTAAAAAACGTCGTCGCGCTGGCGAAAGAGCGCGGGCCTGATTTCAACATCCGCGCGGTGCGGCTCGACTCCGGCGATCTCGACATGCTTTCGCGCGAAGCGCGCCGGATTCTCGATGAGGCCGGCTTGAGCGGCGTACAAATCGTCGCGAGCGGCGGCCTCGATGAAACGCGCATCGACGCGCTCACGTCTCGCGGCGCGCCGATCGATATATTCGGCGTCGGCACGGATATGGCTGTGTCGAGCGACGCGCCCGCTCTCGACATCGCCTATAAGCTGACCGAATACGCCGGAGAGGGCAGAATGAAACTCTCGGTAGGCAAGCGGTCGCTCCCCGGCCGCAAGCAGGTCTTTCGCGAATTCCGAGACGGCGCCGCGGTCAGGGACGTCATCGCCCGGCATGGCGAAACCCTGCCCGGCGTTCCATTGCTGGAGCCGTTTATGCGTTCAGGGCGCCGCGTCGCGACGCAATCCTGCGACCTGCGCAAGATCCGCGCCTATGCGAAAGCGCAGGTCGCCGCGCTTCCGCCGCATCTGCGAACGCTTCGACCGCAGGAGCCGCGCTACGAGGTGGCGATCAGCGAGGCGCTCGTCCGCTATGAGCGGGAGATTCGCGAGAGATTGATCAATTAGATCGCCCTAGGTTTGTTCGGAATCGTTCTAATGCAGCGCCGCCAAACTCTTGAAACCGAAGTTTTAGAGCGCGGCTCACGAAAAAGTTGGAACCGGTTTTTCGCGTAAAGCGCGCGCTAAATTCTTAGAGTCGATCACGTTATCTGCGCTCAGGCGAGTCCGCCCGAACGCGGCGTGATCTAGCGCCGATCCTTTCCGTCGATGAATTCCGACGTGAACCGCTTCAGCGCGACTCTAAGATCGTCGGCATATCCGGTCGCCCCCAGTGACTGAAACCTATCGATGTCGGCAAGCATCAGTTCTCTGACCGGCGCCTCTCCGCGATGCAGATTGACCAGATAAGCGGACAGAAGCCGCCCATGCCGCGCCCTGCCCGTCTTGCCGTCGCCCATGCCCGAGCCGATTTTCATAGCGCTTCCTAATGTTAGCGGCTCGAAGCGGCGCGAATCGCCAATTGCCGGCGATCTCCCCAAGCAAGATTTGCGCTCACCGCTGTTCAGCGAGCGTCGGCGCGTGGCCAAATCCGAAAAAGGCGTCGATCATTGCCGGAAGGTCCTTCTCGCGCGGCGTCGCTTCCCGAGGCGTCCCCAGGCGCTTGGGAGCGCCGCACCACAGCGTCATGCCCAAGTCCGGATAGCTGCGGGTAAGAATGCGCTCATCGGCGAGTTTGACGACGCCGGAATGGCGGGCGTCCTTGCGGATCCGCAAATACAGCGGCGTCAACGCCTCCTGAGGCCCCTCGAGAATCTGGAGAAAGTTGAGGCCGTTGTAGTGAAGCGCGCCGCTGATTTGCAGCCGCCGATTTCGCTCGGCGGCCTCCTCGACCATCGCTTCGATGCCGAAGACGTTCAGCTCAATACTGACGTTACTGAAATAAACAAGTCGATGCATTGCTGTCTCCGTAAATCTGCCGCAGACGAAGCTTCGCGATTCGGTCTGGCGCCGCCTAGCTCTACCTCGGTAGCGCGTGACGTTGATAAAATAATACTCAAGCTCATGCAAAAACTCCACTAATATGACATAAATCAAGCCTCGGCTCCGCTGTCACAGATTCATATTGGAGCGAGGCTACCATGGCTGCATATTGCATCACTTTTTAGTCGCAGAGGGGGCGTCGGCATCGCCGCGTCCCCTCTCTATTTATGGGCGGGCAACTTCAGGAGAGTAAGATGATCGCGTTCGACGCCTCCCTCGTTTCAACGTCGCTGAAGACCTATCAGGACCATGCGATCCGCTTGATGGAATTCGGCATGATCAACACGCGATCGGCGCTGCAATTCGCCCAAGACCTCTGGACGGCGAAATCGCCGGACGACTTCGCCCAGGCCATGGTCGATTACGGCCGCCGTCAGTTGGAGTGCTGGACCGAGGAGCTGGACGAATTGTCTGCCGCGGCTGGCGGAAAGGAGAGCGCCAACGGCGAGGTCCTCGGGCTGGGCGACTAGCTTTACTCAGGCGCATGGCCGGCCAAGTCATCGCATTGCGCCGACATTGCAAATCCGCATCTGCCCGATGGGGCGTGATGAATTGGAAGGCGGGCGCCTGGCTCACGTTGCGTTTAGGCGCAATTTTCTAAACGCAGATGACGTTGATCGATCCGAAAAGCATAGAGCGCACGGCTCGCGAAGAAAACCGGCGTCCACTTTTTCGCGAGCCGCGCGCCAGGCCCGGAAAATATCGAGATTGACATCTTGAAACGTTTATAAGGTAGCGTCTGAAAGTATTCCAATGAGTCGACATATGTATTGACGTTCAGCGTGCGACGCAGAACCTTTCTGCGATGGACGAGGAACCCGAAAAATCAATTTCTGCATCAGTTGCGCGGGACGATTCACATCAGACCGAGCCGATCCTTGAAGTCAATACGCGCGAACTGCTGGGCGAGCGGCGCGAGGCGACGATCATTCACGCAGGGGAACGTTACCGGCTGCGCATCACGTCGAACAACAAGCTGATCCTGACGAAGTGAGCAGGACATCGACTCCTATTCGCCGTGCTCTCGGCGTCCGCATTTTTGCGCGCGGCGCTCGATCTTGCTGCGTTCGGGAGGAAATGGCTCAACGCAGATGGCGTGATCGATTCCAAAAGCTTAGCGCGCGCCTTGCGAAAAAAACCGGCATCCGCTTTTTCGCGAGCCACGTTCTAGAAGCGATAGATCAGCGAGCCGATGATTGTGCGCCGCGGCCCCCAAAAGCAGAAGCTGGTCTGGCATCCCCTGTACTGCACATCGGCGAGGTTGCGTCCATTCACCTGCAGCCGCACGCCCTTCAGGCTGGGGTCGATGTGAGACAGGTCATATTGGAGATTGGCGTCGAGATACGTCGTCGGTCCGGCCTTGAAGGGCAGCGTGTTCGCATCGTCGCCGAACGTAGCGCCCGCATAGCGCAGGCCAAAGCCGGCGCCCAGGCCGGCGAGCGCGTAACCAGGCTGAATCGTGTAGCCGATCCATGTCTTGAACGTCTCGCGCGGAACGCCTGAAACTCTGTTGCCGTGGATCGGAGAGTCGGCGGCGCCGGCAAATCGCAGATCGAGATTGGTGTAGGCAAGGGATAGATCCCAGCCCGGCCCGACGCTTGCGACGCCCTCGATCTCGAATCCGCGCGAGCGCACCGCGCCGGTCTGCTCCTGAAAGTTCGGATTGAAGGCGGCGGACTGAAGAATGCCCGACTGGCGAATGTCGAACCACGACGCCGTGAGCAGGGCGTTCCACCCTTCCGGCTGGAATTTGACCCCGAATTCCTTCTGCTCGCTGGTTTGGGACTTAAAAGGCGTCCCGTCCGGTCCCGTGCCCAGCAAGGGAACGAAGCCGGTCGCGTAATTGGCGAAGGGCGCGACGCCGAACGGGCCGAGCAACACTCCGCCCACGCGCCAGGTCGACGCCTTGTCGCGCTGTATCGTTTCGACATAGGTGACGGGAGACGAAAAGAAATTAGAATCCGCCGTGTTCGTCTTTGTATAAACCCAGTCCTGGCGCCCGCTTGCCGTCAGGATAACCGGACCAAATTTGGCCTGATCCTGCATATAGATTGCGAGTTGGTCCTGCTTCTGGGCCGAGTTGAACGAAAAGGCGGGCGCCACGATTCCCACCGCGCCGTAGGACGGCCTGGGGTAAAGCAGCAAGTCCGGGACCAGGTCGAAGCGATAACCATATTTGCTGTCGTTTTGCGCATAGGTCCATTCCAAACCCGCGACCACCGTATGATCGACAGGGCCGGTCGAAAACCGCGCATGGACCTGATTGTCTAGGCCGACAGTGCTCAAATGATCGACGTCGCGTCCCACCTGGCGGTTGCCGATGCCGGCTGCGAGATCAATGTAGTTGAAGTCCGTCCAGCGCCCATCGGCAACCACGTTGACGTATCGCGCGTTCTGCTTGAACGTGATGTGCTCATTGAACCTATGCACAAACTCGTAACCGATGCGGCGCTGATTCTGATCGTAATTGGCGAAATTCGGATCGCCGGTATAAAGCCGCGAGAGCAGGCCGTCGGTATAGTTCTGGTAGAAGAACGGCGACGTGTCGGTGCGGTTGAACATATATTCGCCGAAGAAGGTCAGCGAGGTGACCTCGTCCGGCCGCCAGGCGAACGCCGGCGCGATGAAATGGCGTTGATCCAGCCCGCTCGGCAGCCAGTCCCTGCCGTCGCGGAACAGACCTGTCAGCCGAAAGGAATAGACGCCCTGTTCGTCGATCGGACCGCCGACGTCGATATTTCCCTGGTAGCGGTTCCACTCGCCGATCTGGAGCTGAACCTCGCGGAGCGGCTTCATTGGCGGGCGTTTGCTTTGGAGATCAATGAGGCCGCCGGGCGAACCAAGACCATAGAGCGCTGAACTTGGACCCTTGACAACGACAATTGACTCCAGACCGTAGGGCTCTTGCCTGAAAATCCCAAAAGGCGCCGCCGGTTGACGCAGACCGTCGCGGTAAATGCCCGTATAGGTCATGTCGAAGCCGCGCAGTTTGAACACGTCGAAACGCGGCTGGTAGCCGAAGTCGTCTGCGACTACGCCGGATGTGTATTCAAGCGCCTGGCCGATGCTCTGAACATTGCGCTCATCAAGTTGCTTCCTCGTCACCACCGAGATTGCCTGCGGAATTTCAAGGATCGGCGTCGGCGTCTTTGTGCCTGCGGTCGTTGTCAGCGGAACGTATCCATCGACGACCGTCTCCGGTCCGCCAACCAGCAGCCGCCTCTCCGCCGCCCGCGTCGCATCGACGTCTCCCAATGCGCGCGACGAGGTCGCGCCTGCCCGTCGCGACGCTGCTCGCGCGGTGGATTTCTCGCGCTGACCTCCAACTTCGATTGTTGGCAAAGCTTGCTGCGCCTCGGAACGCGCAGGCGCAATCAGACTGAACGCCAAGACCACAGCCGCAATACAATAGATCGCGCGAGCGCATTCACGAGCCATGGTGGCAACCCCGAGCCGGATTTTCCCAAATCTTTAGCTGGCTGGCTGGGGGCGCGAAGACGCGAATCAGCGTCGCTGACTGGCTGGCTGGCTATTTTTCAGCTTAAGCCACATCGAAACTACGTTTCAACAATCTCGCCCAAGAAATTCGTTGCAAGAATTCCAATAAGCTCAAATTCATCCGTCCCCTCGAAATTTGCCCGTCTCGACGGCGCGCGCGAAATTTGCGGTCATTCGCGGGCTGGGTTAACTCAAGCGCTCTTCTCATATCGCGCTCGCCGCGCCCCTAACCTGGACGCTTCCGCTTCGCCGGCATGACCAAGCGCGCTCCCGCCCTCTCCGACTTCAAGCGCATCGTCGTCAAAGTCGGCTCCTCGCTCATCGTCGACCCAAACCGAGCGTCGGCGAAACGCGCCTGGCTGAAGCGCCTCGCCGATGATGTCGCGGGCTTGCATCGCGCCGGCGCCGACGTGCTCGTCGTCTCGTCGGGCGCCGTCGCGCTCGGGCGGAGCGTGTTGGGCTTTTCGCGCGGCGCGCTGAAGCTCGAAGACAGCCAGGCGGCGGCGGCCGTCGGCCAGATCGCGCTCGCCAGGCTCTGGGCGGAAATTCTGCACGACCGCGGCCTCGTCGCCGGACAGGTGCTGGTGACGCTCGGCGACACCGAGGAGCGCCGCCGCTATCTTTACGCGCGCGAATGCTTAACGCGGCTCCTCGCGCTGCGCGCCGTGCCGGTGATCAATGAGAACGACACAGTGGCGACGGCGGAAATCCGCTATGGCGACAATGACCGCCTCGCCGCCCGCGTCGCGACGATGGCGAGCGCCGATTTGCTGATCCTGCTTTCCGACGTCGACGGGCTCTACAGCGCCCCGCCCGATTCAAATCCCGACGCCAAGCACATCGCGATCGTGCCGCGCGTCACCGCCGAGATCGAAGCCATGGCCGGCGGCGCCGCCTCGCAATATTCACGCGGCGGCATGCGCACCAAGATCGAGGCGGCGAAAATCGCCACGACCGGCGGCGCGCATATGGTGATCGCCGACGGGCGCGAAGAAGCGCCGATTTCCCGGATCGTCGCCGGCGGGCGCTGCAGCTGGTTCCTCACGCCGTCCAATCCGGTGACGGCGCGCAAGAAATGGATCGCGGGATCGCTGGAGCCCAAGGGCGCCGTCCATATCGACGACGGCGCGGCGACGGCGCTGCGCTCGGGCAGGAGCCTGCTGCCGGCGGGGGTGACGCGGATCGACGGCGGTTTCGCGCGCGGCGACTGTATTTTGATCCGCAACGCCAAGGGCGGCGAGATCGGACGCGGCCTCGTGACCTATGACGCGTCAGACGCGTCGAAGATCATCGGCCGCTCGACCAAGGACATCGAGTCGCTGCTGGGCTTCAAGGGCCCCGACGAAATCATCCACCGCGACGATATGGCGCTGAACGGGGAGTGAGGCTCGGGCCGGCGCGAGGCAACCGGCCAAAAGCCGTCACGCCCCGTCTTGGCGGGAGGAAGCTTTATAAAATCAAAAAGTTCCGTCCTAACCATATTGCGCATCATCGCCGATTTCCACGGCGCATGAGGCGCGACTCCATCGGCTCGCGAGATATTTGCTGAATCCGCTCTGAAGCCTATGCTAGCCATGCCCTGAACGCCACCGGGGCCAACATCATTGGAGGTATGCCTATGGAACGTCGCGAATTCATTTCAACGCTCGGCGCCGCCGCCACTGTTCTCACGGCTTCGTCCGCCTTCGCCGAAGACGCCGCCACACACGCGAACCACTCACATCCGCCAAAATATAAGGCGCTCGCCGAGGCGGCATCCAAATGCGTCTTGGACGGGAACAATAATCTGCGTCACTGCTTTGGCATGGTGTCGATGAAAGACACGACCATGGCCGAGTGCATCAAGCTTACCTATGACACGATCGCGGCCTGCTCGGCTTTGGAGAGTCTCGCTGCGGTCAATTCGCCCTCGACCCCGGCCCTGGCGAAGGTCGTCGAGGCGGTCTGCCTCGCGTGCAAGAAGGAATGCGACAAGTTCCCGCAATATTCGGAATGCGTCGCAATGGGCGCGTCGTGTAAAACTTGCGCCGAAGAATGCCATAAGATCACGGCCTGATCGCTTCAGCCACTCCGGCGGCGCGATTCCTACGCGCCGCCGTCTTCATTGGGAAGATCGAGCGCATCGAGCCAGGCGCCCGCTCTGGAGCATTTCCCGCCGAAGTGGACGCCGGTTCGGCATAGAAAATGCCTCAGCCGATGATGGAATGGCCTCGCCGCACGGTTTCGCCTTGCTCTGCGTTTCGATGAAAACCTCGTGTGCGAACGCGCCAATTACTAACCTTGGAGAATAGGGCGCCGGTTCATCGGTTCGTCCTCAACAAGGAAGGACGCGACTTTCGTCAAGCCAACGGCTTCTTCCTCGCCATTGGTGGTGTGTGTCGCAGCGCGCCGGAAGAGTGGCGGACCATCGCGAACGGCGCGCCGGCGGCGATGAATGATTCAAGCAGCGAAGACTACTGGCACGTTTTCTCTGGCGCGGCCTTCAGCAAAAAATCGCGGTTCTCGGGATCGTTCGGGCTGAGATAGAGGAACGGCCCCACGTCTGACCCCGTCTGCGGCAGTTCGAGCGTCTCCGTCACCAAGACATGCGCGCCGGCGGAACGCGGCGCGATACGAAAGCGACCCGATTGCGCGCCCTCGATCCGGCAATCTCGAACGCCTGGGGTCTTGGTCTTGCAAAGACTCGTCTCAGCGGCGGAATCCGAGCCGTTACAGATAAGGCCGTCCGCCTCCGGCCAGCAGACGCCAAGCGAGTCAAAGCTCTTCTTCTCCTTTTCCGCCCAGACCTGAAGAAGCGCGTCGAAGATGGGCGGCCTGTCGCCGCCCTCCGACGGCGACACTGACGTTGGCGCGATCTTCAGTCGCACATGCCGCACGATCTGGCGGCGATGCGCGGCTAGATGCGCTTTGTCATAGATGCGTTCGTAGCAGCCGGCGAGCGGCGTTTCAGCGCTCGCCTGCGTAGCGGCGAGCAAGATCGCCGCGCCGGCGCGCCACAGTCTTCTGGTCTTGGTCGCTCTCATCGTCACCCGCCGTGTCATGCGCGCGCCATATCCGCAACTCTAGCGTCGCGGAAACAATCGTCACGTCACAAAAGCTTCGCCTCTCCGTGATCTTCAATCGGATGCATCGATGCGGAGCGAGTCGCACATGTGGACGATTAACGCGGACTTCGGTCAGACGATCTTCGCCCTCGTCAATTTTCCGCAAACTGCTTCGAGACAGCCGACAAAGATGAAGAAAGCGCTCAGCGAAACGCTTGGCCGTTTGGGCTCGCTCGAAGTGCGGCTCGCGCGCGGCAAGAGGGAAGTGCGCAAGGCGCAGCGTCTCCGTTATCAGGTCTTCTACAAGGAAGGCGGCGCCATTCCCGACGCGCGCACGGCCTTCACCCGCCGCGACGCCGACCGCTTCGACAAATTCTGCGATCATCTCATCGTCATCGATCACGCGGCGCAGACCCGACTCGGCAAGATCAGGCCGAAAATCGTCGGCGTCTATCGGTTGATGCGCGACGATATGGCGGCGAAAGCCGGCGGCTTCTATTCCGAAGGCGAATATGACGTAGCGCCGCTCCTCGCGCGCCACGCCGGCAAGCGCGCGCTGGAGCTCGGACGCTCCTGCGTGCTCGCGCCCTATCGCAGCAAGCGCACGATCGAACTTCTATGGCGCGGACTCCTCGCCTATGTGCGGGCGCATGACATCGACGTGATGTTCGGCTGCGCGAGTCTGCACGGCGCCAATCCGCTCGCCCATGCGCAGGCGTTGAGCTATTTGGCGCATTATGCGCCGGCGGAAGACGAATGGCGCGTCAGCGCAAGACAAGAGCTGCACACGCCGATGCGAATGCTGGCGCGCGACGCCTTCGATCCGCGCAAGGCGCGCGACGCGCTGTCGCCGCTCATCAAAGGCTATTTGCGCGTCGGCGCGCGTTTCGGCGAAGGCGCCGTCGTCGACCGCAAATTCAACACGACCGACGTATTCGTGGTGATGCCCGTCGCCGAAATCGACGCGCGCTATCTCGAATTTTTCGGCGGCGCCTCCCACCGCCGCGCGGCTTAAGCTCGCCCGAAAGCGCTCTCGCCACGGCGGAGCTTTTCATTCGAGGCGCGCCCGGCAGCCGCTAAAAACCTGCTCGGCGCGATCGTCGGCGCGGGAGCGTTGAGCCTCCTGATTTCGAAGCTCGTCGACGGCCGTCAGGCCAATTGGGCCAATTCGCAATTGAAGCACGGCGGGCTGCCGCTGTGGCCCCCGCGTCATGGCGGACGCGACGTGCATGCGCATTTGAGAGCGTAACCGTTGCCTTAGATTGCCAACAGACAAGATCACGCTTACCATTTTGAGGCGGGCCGACCGCGGGCGGCGGGCGGTCGTAAGCCAAGCGTTGCGCCATGCGTGCGTCTGCGGTTCTTGTCGTGTTCTGCGTGACGGCGGCAGCGGCGCCGCCGGCCTGCGCCGGCGCTTGGCTCATGCCGCCGGGCGGCGGACAGGCGATCCTCACCACGACCTTCGCCGATGCGCGCAAGGCCTATGACGCGAGCGGGCGACTGATCCAGACGCCTGCCTATGGAAAGTTTGAGACTCGCCTCTACGTCGAGCATGGCGTCCTCGACTGGCTGACCATCGTCGCCGAAGGCGGCTATATGAATTTCCATGGCGCCGCCGAGCCATTCGACCATCTCAACCTGCTCGTCGACGAAGCCAAGGCTGGCTTGCCGCTGTCGCTGCAGGCTCCGCCGGGCGCGCGCTATGACGGCCTGGGGCTGGGCGCGATCGGCGCCCGGACGCGGCTTTTTACCTGGAATGATTACATCGTCTCGCTGCAGGCCGGCGTGCGGGCGGCGTCTCCGGCGGCGCGGCGGTTCCTCGACATGCGCGACGCCGTCCAGGGCGATCTGCGGCTTCTCGTCGGCAGGCCGTTCGAACTGTTCGGCCTTCCCGGTTTCATCGATGCGCAGCTCGGCTATCGGTCGCGCGGCCAGAACGGCGATGAAATCCGCGCCGACTTCACTCTCGGCCTGCGCCCCCTGCCCCGGATCCTGCTTCTTGGACAAAGCTTCTCCGGCCTTGCGCCGAAAGGCGGCCCTGCCGGCGTCGTCGCCGCGCAGAAATTTCAACTGAGCGCGGTCTATGACGTGACCGCGTCGGTCTCCTTGCAGCTCGGCGCAATCGCCGCGATCGGCGGGGTGAATTCCCCAGCTGAACGCGGTCTGATCAGCGCTTTGTGGTGGCGGTATTAGTCCGAAACCGGCTCGACTTTGACTTGGGCGACGCCGGCCGATCTGAAGCCGAGGCTGTCGGCGGCAGAGACGGAAACGTCGATGACCCGGCCGCGGGTGAAGGGACCGCGATCATTCACCGTGACGACGACCGAACGATTGTTGCGCAGATTGGTCACGCGCACGCGCGACCCGAAAGGCAGCGTCCGATGCGCAGCCGTCAGCGCGCCAACCCGCGCGCCGCTCGCCGTCCGGCCCTTGAGCGCATAATAGGAGGCCTTGCCCACCCAGTCCGTCGCCTCCGCTGTTGTCGGCGCCAATGCGCTCGCCGCGCCGAGGGTGAAAATTCCGATCATGAATTTGTTCAAACGCGCTTCTCCTCGCCAATTCGGCTGACCGGGCCGTGCGGGGTTAGAAACCGGTCGTGACGAAACAAGGGCGGCGCGAAGGGGCAAGGGATGACAGTCCATCGAGCGGCGTCGAACGCTCTGAGCGCGGGACCGCCATCGCTCTCGAAAGCCGTTATTTTAGAAGAGCCTTCGCGCAATGATGCGATAGTCTCTCAGCCGCTGTGTCCCAAGCGCAACACGATCGAATAATTTCTGGGGCCAGGCGTTTCCGCGTCCTCGTCTCCAGCGCGCCGCCGCTTGAACCGAAGGCGCCCCCGCGCAATTTACCCGCGTGCCGGGTTGCGGCGGACAATCGAGCGCGGCCACTCGCGCATGTCGGTTCGCCCGTGCAAATTCGATCGGAGAGGAGGCTGGACATGTCCAAATCGATCAAGGCGGCGGCCGCCGCGACCGGCGCGCTGCTCATCGGTTTGATCGCCCATTCCAGCGTTGCAGAGGCGCAGCCGTTGGATGGCTGGCGTGGCTTTGGCTGGGGCGGCGGCGGCTTTCACGGCGCAATACTGCCCGGCGTCGGCTGGGCCGGCCGTTGGGGCGGCCGGGGCGGCTGGGGCCGACCCGTCGGCTGGGGTCAGCCTTGGGGCTGGAGCTATTACCGCAGCGGGCCGCCGGCCTATTCCGGTTCCGGTTGGGGCGCGGGTTGGCCCTATTATGGCGACGCCGGCTATGGCGGCTGCTATCAGCGCCACCGAATGTGGACCCGATGGGGCTGGCGGCGCCTGTGGGTGAACGTCTGCTGGGGCGACGGCGGCTGGGGCGGCTGGGGCTGGTAGACCGGACCTCCCAGCGGTTGCGGCGACGCTGATAATGGCTAGATTGCGGGCTTCGTCACTCGCGAGGCCACCTATCATGCCGCAGCACGCGCGCGTCATCATCATCGGCTCCGGCCCGGCCGGCTATACGGCGGCGATCTACGCCGCCCGCGCGCTGCTCGAGCCGATGCTCATCGCCGGCTTCGATCAGGGCGGCCAGCTCATGATCACCACCGAGGTGGAAAATTACCCCGGCTTCGCCGAGCCGATCCAGGGGCCCTGGCTGATGGAGCAGATGCGCCTGCAGGCCGAACACGTCGGCGCCAAGCTCGTCTCCGACCATATCGTCGAGGCGCGGCTCGACGAGCGGCCGTTCAGGCTCGTCGGCGACAGCGGCAAGAGCTACACCTGCGACTCGCTCATCATCGCCACCGGCGCCAAGGCGAAATGGCTGGGCCTGCCGAGCGAAGAGAAATTCAAAGGCTTCGGCGTCTCCGCCTGCGCGACCTGCGACGGCTTCTTCTTCCGCGGCAAGAAGGTCATCGTGGTCGGCGGCGGCAACACCGCGGTCGAGGAAGCGCTGTATCTTTCCAATCTCGCGTCGCATGTGACGCTTGTTCATCGGCGCGATCAGCTGCGCTCGGAGCGCGTGCTGCAGGACCGCCTGTCAAAGCGCGAAAACGTCTCAATCCTATTCGACCATGTCATCGAAGAAATATTGGGCGATGACGAACCGCCGACCGTCGAAGGCGTCCGGCTGAAGAACGTCAAGTCCGGAGCCGAGCGGACGCTCGCCGTCGACGGCGTCTTCGTCGCCATCGGCCATTCGCCAGCGTCGGAACTCTTCCGCGGCCAGCTGACGATCAAGCCCTCCGGCTACATCGCGGTCGAACCGGGAACGACGCGGACCAGCCTGCCCGGCGTCTTCGCCGCCGGCGACGTCGCCGACGAGACCTATCGTCAGGCGGTCACGGCGGCGGGGCTCGGGTGCATGGCGGCGCTCGAAGTCGAGAAATTTCTGCTTGAGGCGCCAAGTCACGCGCCGAAGGAAATCGCCTGAGATATTGTCGCACTGGGCGTTTGCATTCCCCTCCCCCCGCTTGCGGTAGGGAGGGGCTAGGGGTGGGGGGCCGCGCAATGAACGATAAAGCTGATCGTTCAGACCCTCGAACGCCCCACGCGCGAAAATTGCGCCGCGAAGCGACGCCTGCCGAGCGGCGGCTTTGGACTCAGCTCCGACAACTTGAAATCAAAGGCGTTCATTTTCGCCGACAAGCGCCGATCGGCCCCTATTTCGCGGATTTCGCATGCCATCGCACGCGCATCGTCATCGAGCTGGACGGCGAGCAACATGGGTTCGACGCTGAACGGCTACGCGACGAAAAGCGTACCCGATTTCTCGAGACGAGCGGTTATCGCGCGCTGCGATTTTGGAATCACGAAGTTTTGCGCAATCTGGAAAGCGTTGTGGACACAATCTGCGCCGCGCTCTACCAAACGCAAGAGCGCGCTGCGAAAAAGTGGAATCCGGTTTTTCGCGCAAAGCGCGCTCTAAACTTCTGGAATCGATCACTTTATCTGCATTTGGGCGATTCCGCCCAAATGCAGCGTGATCTAAAGCCCCCCACCCCTAACCCCTCCCCGCCGCAAGCGGGGGGAGGGGAATAGACTGCGCGAATGTCCGATCTCCTTTTCGAACTTTTCTCCGAAGAAATTCCGGCGCGCATGCAGCGGCAGGCGGCTGACGACCTCAAGCGGCTCGTCACCAATGCGCTCGTCGATCGCGGCCTGACCTATGAGGGCGCCGCCGCTTACGTCACGCCGCGTCGTCTCGCGCTGCAAGTGGTCGGCCTGCCGTCGCGCCAGCCTGATGTGCGCGAAGAGCGCAAGGGGCCACGCGTCGGCGCGCCGGAGGCGGCGATCGCCGGCTTCCTGAAAAGCGCCGGACTCGCCTCGCTCGATCAGGCGAGGATCGAGAAGGACAAGAAGGGCGCCGAGTTTTATCTCGCGGTCATCGAACGCGCCGGCGCCGAAACCATCGACGTGCTCGCCGACATTCTGCCGCAGATCGTGAAAAACTTTCCATGGCCGAAATCGATGCGCTGGGGCGCGGCCTCCGAGCGCACGGATTCGCTGCGCTGGGTGCGCCCGCTCCATTCGATCGTCGCGACCTTCGGACCTGAGACCGAAACGCCCGACGTCGTGGTTTTCGAGGTCGACGGCGTTGCGTCGGGCAATGTGACCTACGGCCATCGCTTCATGGCGCCATATGCAATCCAGGTGAAGCGCTTCGATGATTACGCGCTGGCGCTCGAACACGCCAACGTCGTCATCGATCCGGCGCGCCGGCGCGACATCATTCTGCATGACGCGAAGGACCTTGCCTTCGCGCAGGGGCTGGAGCTTGTCGAAGACGCGGGGCTGCTTGAAGAGGTGGCCGGCCTCGTCGAATGGCCGGTGACGCTGATGGGGAAATTCGACGAGAGTTTCCTTGTCATTCCGCCGGAAGTGATCCGCGCGACGATCCGCGTGAATCAGAAATGTTTCGTGCTGCGTAAGGATGACGCGCTCACCAACCGCTTCATCCTCGTCTCCAACATCGAGGCGAGCGACGGCGGCGCGACGGTCGTCGCCGGCAATGAGCGGGTCATCGCGGCGCGGCTGTCGGACGCGAAATTCTTCTACGAGACCGATCTCAAGACGAAGCTCGAAGAGCGGCTGCCGAAGCTCGACGCCATCGTCTTTCATGAAAAGCTCGGCACGCAGGGCGAGCGGGTGAAGCGCATTGCGGCGCTAGCCAAGGGGCTGGCGCCGATCGTCGGCGCCGACGCCTTTCTCGCTGAGCGCGCGGCGACGCTCTGCAAGGCCGATCTCGTTTCCGAAATGGTTGGCGAGTTTCCCGAACTTCAGGGGCTGATGGGCCGCTATTACGCGAGCGCGCAAGGCGAAGACGCGAGCGTCGCCGCTGCAATTGAAGAACATTACAAGCCGCAGGGACCGAACGACCGCATCCCCACCGATCCGACATCGATCGCTGTGGCGCTCGCCGACAAGCTCGACACGCTCGTCGGCTTCTGGGCGATCGACGAAAAGCCGACGGGCAGCAAGGATCCCTATGCGCTGCGCCGCGCGGCATTGGGCGTCATCAGGATCGTGCTGGAGAATGGACTGCGGTTGCCGCTCCACGGCTTGGTGAGGAAAACCCACGAGGCTCAGCTCTCTTCGTTTGAACAACTACATGCGCTATGCTTCCTTTCAACAGTCGGTAGTTTCAGAACGTATCCCATAAGCTTACAGTTGTCGGAACCAGCGTCAGAAGACGGATTTTGGTGGATTAATAAGCTTGCTTTGGTGAAGCCGTTTGAGACCCACAGCCTGGGCGAGGTCGACATTTTTGACAAAACCCAGTTCACGCGTTTCTTGACCACAGACCAAATAGCGCCCGACCTCCTCGAATTTTTCATCGATCGCCTGAAGGTCTACTTGCGCGACAAGGGGGCTCGATACGATCTGATAGATGCGGCGCTTGGCGCCGTCGCTTTCGCAGACTCCGAGAAGGA
>JBFXJV010000009.1:0-19543 GCA_050174515.1 Methylocystis sp. | reverse complement strand
CCCATTCCATCTGTTCGGAGCGCTGCTTCATCGACGCCGAAAGCGGGTTGTAGATCGCGACGGACACGATGCCGATCAGCAGGGCGGTGAGCGTCGGCGGCGCGATGAACTGCCAGACCGACATGCCGGCGGCGCGCGCAACGATCAGTTCGAGCTTTCTGGTCAGATCGACGAAGGTCGCCATGGACCCGAAGAGGACGGCGAAGGGCAGGATCATTTCCGCGGCCGCCGGCACCCGCATCGCCGTCATTAGGGCTACGGTCGCCGCGCCGGCCTGCGGATTGTCGCTTGCGCGCCGAAGCATCTCAACAAAGACGACGACGAACATCAGGCAGAAAATGGTGAAGAAGATCGCCAGAATCGTGCGCATGAATCGCAGCGCGAAGTAGCGCGTGATCGTCGCTCCGATCATGGCTGCGGCCTTCCTCCTTCTTGTTTTGGCGCGCCGCCCCAAGAGCGAACCGCCCCAAGCGCGAACAGTGAAAGATTCGTTAACGACCGCTAGACGGCGGCGGCTTCGCGCGCAAGCGTCGCGCGGCGCCCGCGAGCCGCGCCAACACATTCAATTTGCGAGCGTTGCTTTTGCGCCACGGCAGGATTTCTGCGCAATGATCGCGGCGATTCCGCGGCGGGAGCCGGCAGTCAGAAATGGCTCCAAAGTCGGCCTGCCGCAATTGACCGCGCTCGCCCGCCGGAAGATAGTGCGCGCCAATCCCGTCAAATAGCGCGCCTGGCGCGCCGCCGGCGCTAACTTTTTCAAAAACCGACGCATTTGCGGCGGAATGGCGGTCGCTTCGGTCAAGGAGGCATGAGGCCCTGATGCTCGTCAACGCGAAATATGAACTCCAGCCATTCGACGCCGCCGAAGCCCTGCTCCGCCACCCGGAAGAGGAGGGGCGTCCGCGCACGCTCGTGGCCTTCGTCGGCCGCGACCTCGCCATGGGCGAGCGCGCCGCGAGCATTCTCAAGGATGCGGCCCCTCATCTTGCGCGCGCTGCGGCGGCGGCGAAATTCAAGGGTAAATCAGGAACGTCGATCGAAATTCTCGCGGCGCCTGGCGCGCCCGCGAGCCGGCTGATCCTCATGGGCGTCGGCAAGGCGGACGACGCCGAGGGAGAGGGCGGCGACGCCGCCAAGCCCTTCGACGATTTCTTCGCGCTCGGCGGACAGACTGCCGGGAAAATCGGCCCCGGCGCGCGCGCGGTGATCCTGTTCGACCTGCCGGAGGGGACGCCCGCCGCGCCCGACTCGGTCAAGCAATTCGCTCTCGGCGGCTGGCTGCGCGCCTTTAAATTCGACCAGTACAAGACCAAGAAGAAGGACGAGGCGGATCGCGACGGACTGACGGAGGTCGTCGTCGCCGTCGCCGAACCCGACAGCGCCGCCGGCGAGCTGGCCGAAGCCGAGCATCTGGCGGAAGCCGTCATTCTGGCGCGGACCCTGGTCAATGAGCCGGCGAATGTGCTGACCCCGCAGGAATTCGCCCGCCGGGCGTCGGAGCTGATGAAGGTCGGCGTCGAGGTCGAGGTTCTCGACGAGAAGGCCATGGCCGAACTCGGGATGCGGGCGCTGCTCGGCGTCGGCCAGGGGTCCGAGGCGGACAGCCGGCTCGTTGTGCTGCGCTGGAGCGGCGGCGCGCCAGGGGCGGCGCCGATCGCCTTCGTCGGCAAGGGCGTCGTGTTCGATTCCGGCGGCATTTCGATCAAGCCCGCCGCCTCGATGGAGGATATGAAGGGCGACATGGCCGGCGCCGCCGCCGTGACCGGCGCGATGTACGCCATCGCCGCCAGGAAGGCGAAAGCCAATGTCATCGGCGTGCTCGGGCTGGTCGAGAACATGCCGGACGGCAAGGCGCAGCGGCCGGGTGACATCGTCAAGTCGATGTCGGGCCAGACGATCGAGATCATCAACACCGACGCCGAAGGCCGGCTCGTCCTCGCCGACGCGCTGACTTACGTCATCGAGAAGCACAAGCCGGCGGCGATCGTTGATCTTGCGACGCTCACCGGGGCCATTCTCGTCGCCCTGGGACAGGAATATGGCGGGTTGTTCTCGAACAATGACGAGCTCGCCGATCGCCTGACCAAGGCTGGGAGCCACATCGGCGAGAAGCTCTGGCGCCTGCCGATGGGGCCGGCCTATGACAAGCTGATCGACTCGAAATTCGCCGACATGAAGAACACCGGCGGGCGCCACGCCGGCTCGATCACCGCCGCGCAATTCCTGCAGCGCTTCGTCGGCAAAACGCCCTGGGCGCATCTCGACATCGCCGGCACCGGCATGGGCTCGCCGGCGAGCGACACCAACCAGAGCTGGGGCGCCGGCTGGGGCGTGCGGCTCCTGGACCGGCTGGTGCGCGACTATTACGAATAGCTAAGTATTAGCTTCGGTCGATCACCCGGCGAATGAGCGATGCGTAGCGCTAAAGCTTCTTTAGCAAGTATTCAGAAATATTAGTCCAATTTTTTAATTGGAAAAGCCAGCGCGCCGCCCGATCTGATGCTCAACGCAGTTCATTCCGAACTGAAAGGAACGCATCATGATCGAATCTCAATGGCGCGCCGACTTTGTGGCGACCATTCTCGGCGTCGTCTTCGTGGCGATTGGCCTGCTGGGGTTCCTTTCCAACCCGCTCATCTCCGATGTCGGCTATTTCCATGTGAACGCCGGCCATAATTTCGCGCATCTGATTGCCGGGGCGCTCTTGCTGCTCAGCCCTTATTTCGGCGTCCCGGTGATGATGATCCGCGCGCTCGCCATAGTGTATACGGCGATCGCGGTCCTGGGCTTCGTCGCGCCCAAGGTCGTCGAGCTTGGCGGGCTGATCGCGTTGAACATGGCCGACAACTGGCTCCATGCCGTGATCGCGGTCGTTCTCCTCGTCATCGGTTTTGCGAACCCGGTGGAACGATCGGTGACGACGGCCCATATGTAAGCCGAAAGCGTGCGCCGCGCCCTTTTGGACGCGGCGCTTGGGACCGAGGCTGCGATGACCGGTGTGGAGAAATTATGGATTCGCGCCGCGGTCCGTGAGGCGCTGGATCGAAGCGGCGTCGCGGACCCCAAGGCGATCACGATCGATATCGAAGGCGACGACGTCGTGCTCAAGGGCTCCGTCGCCTCGGCGGCCGAGTGGATGGAGGCGGAATATGCCGCGTCCACCGCCTCTTCCTTCATCAAAGTAAAAAATGCGCTCGCCATCAGCGTCGTATGGGAGGCGCCAAAGGACGGCGTCTATGAGGCAGGGGTCGAATCCTTCCCCGCGAGCGATCCGCCTTCCTGGACGCCGGGGTGACGAGGGCGCCCGGCTCTCGACCTTGCGCAAACTCGAGAGTTTCGACATAGGGCGGCGGTGGGGAGCGCCATATGCCCGAAGTCGCCTTCTATCATCTGACCCGCGCGACGGCGGCGCAGACCCTGCCGACGCTCCTGGAGCGCTCGCTCGCCCGCGGCTGGCGCGCGATCGTGCAGGCGACGAGCGACGCCTCTCTCGCCAGACTTGATGCGGATTTGTGGTCGTACCGTCCGGAGAGCTTTCTCCCGCACGGGACAAAGGCGGACGCCTCGCCGCAGACGCAGCCCGTCTATCTCACCTGCGGCGACGACAATCCCAATGACGCCGACGTGCGCTTCTTCGTCGAGCGCGCGCGCCTGGCGCCGGCGCTCGCCGGCCCTGGCGCGCCGCGCCAACGCGCCGCTCTGCTGTTCGACGGGCGGGACGAGGAGGAGCTTGCCGACGCGCGCGCCCAATGGAAAGAACTGCGCGATCTGGGCTATAGCCTCGTCTATCACCAGCAGAGCGAGGGCGGCGGATGGGAAGAGAAGGCGCGCGAACCGAGAATATAGATCACGCCGCATCAGGGCGTAATCGCCCAGATGCGGATGACGTGATCGATTCCAAAAGCTTGGAGCGCGCTCCAAGCGAAAAGCCGGACTCCACTCTTTCGCAGCGCGCTCTTGGCGAAGGTTTCGCGGAGCGCCGCGCCCGGGCGCGCGAAAGGCTCGACGCCATCGATCCGCATAAGCGCGCCGGGGAATCCGATCCCAGGCGCCAGGAATGGTTCGAGGCGGTCTATGCGCTCGCGGAGGGCGATCCGGCCAGCGTGCCCTGGGCCCATCTCGAGCCGCGTCCGCTCCTCGAAGATTGGCTGGCCTCGCGCTCGATCGCCGGACTCCGCGCGCTCGAGGTCGGCTGCGGGCTCGGCGACAACGCCGAAGCGCTGGCGCGCGCCGGCGCGCGCGTCACCGCCTTCGACCTTGTCGAGCGCGCCGTGCAATGGGCGCGGGAGCGTTTCCCAACGAGCGACGTCGACTATCGTGTGGCCGATCTCTTCAATGCGCCTAAGGAATGGCGCGGCGCCTTCGATTTCGTGCATGAGCTTTATACGCTGCAGGCGCTGCCGGAGACGCTTCTGCCCGACGCCGCGCGGGCGCTCGCGTCTTTCGTCGCGCCGGGCGGAACGCTGCTGGTCATTTCGCGGGCGCGCGACGATGGCGAAGACCTCGGCGGCCCGCCGTGGCCGCTCGCCAGAAAAGACATCGAGTCCTGCGCCGTCGACGGACTTCGGCTCGTTTCGCTGGAGGATATTCCGGCGAATGGCGATGTTGCGCGCCACTGGCGCGCCGAATTTCGTCGCGCCGAGGCCGGCGCGTGAACGCGCCGCTGCTGTCGATAAAGAACGTCAGCAAGAGCTTCGGCGCAATCGTCGCGCTCGAAAACATATCGCTTCACGTCGGCGCCGGCGAATTCTTCGCGCTGCTTGGACCGTCCGGCTGCGGCAAGACTACTCTGATGCGCTGCATCGCCGGTTTCGAGGCGCCCGACGCCGGCGCCATCACATTGAACGGCGTCGATCTTTCCGGCGTGCCGCCTTTTCGGCGCCCGGTAAATATGATGTTTCAATCCTATGCGCTGTTTCCCCATCTCAACGTTTTCGAGAACATCGCCTTCGGCCTGCGCCGCCAGGGCGAACGCAAAGACGCGATTGACGCCCGCGTGAGCGAACTGCTCGCAATGACTCAGCTTTCAATTTATGGCCGACGACGAATCGACGAATTGTCGGGCGGACAGAAGCAACGCGTCGCGCTCGCGCGGGCGCTCGCGCCGCGTCCGAAAATGCTGCTGCTCGACGAGCCGCTCGGCGCGCTCGATCGTAAGCTGCGCGAAGAGACTCAGTTTCAGCTCAAGGAAATCCAGAGGCTGACCCAAACCAGCTTCGTCATCGTCACCCATGATCAGGACGAGGCGCTGGCGCTCGCCGACCGTATCGCGGTGATGCGGGCGGGCAGGGTCGAGCAGGTCGCAGGGCCGATGGAGATTTACGATCGTCCTGCGACGCGGTTTGTCGCGGGCTTCGTCGGCGAAACCAATTTCATCGAGGGGCGCGTCGTACGCAATGCGGCGCGCAACCCTTGTGCGGCGCTGATCGCCGAATTTGGACGAATCCCCTGCGATCCCGGCGCCCTTCCCGAAGGCGCGCCTGCGACGCTCAGCGTGCGCCCGGAGCGCATCGGCGTCGCGCGCGAAGGCGAAGGAATTGTGGGCGTCGTCGAGAATTTCGTGTTTCGCGGCGAAACCACTCTGCTGCGGGTGCGCGTCGCCGAGAATGTCGTGCTGCGCGCGGCGGCCGGCCATGGCGAGCGCCATGCGATCGGCGAGGAGGTGAGGCTCAGCTTCCCGCCTGACGCCGGCGCGCTTCTCGCGGAGGATAAATGAGCGCCCAGCGCCACAAAGATTTCCTCATCCTGAGGAGGACGCGAAGCGGCCGTCTCGAAGGGCGAGGACATCCGCGACGCGACGCGACGCCCTCGTCCTTCGAGACGCGCCTTTCAGGCGCTCCTCAGGATGAGGGCGCTCCGTGCGCCGCGCGCGGCCAGGGCGCCAGATGAGCGGGCGACGGCGCAGACTCTCACCGGGCGAAAGGCTCGTGATCGCCGCGCCCTATTTCTGGGTTAGCGCTTTCTTTCTCGCGCCGATGCTGCTCGTCGCCAAGATTTCCGTCTCGCAGGCGGTGCTGGCGCGTCCGCCCTATCGGCCGATTTTTCGGTCTTCCGACAGTCTCGCCGACATCTGGGCCAAGGCGCAGACCTTTACGCTCGACTCATACCATGCGCTCTTCAGCGACACGCTTTACGTCGAATCCTATCTCTCATCGCTCGCCATCGCCGCGGTTTCGACGCTGATCACGCTGATCGTCGCCTATCCTTTCGCGCTCGCCATGGCGCGCGCGCCTGAGCGCTTGCGTCCGATTCTCATCGGGCTCGCCGCCGCGCCGTTCTGGACGAGCTTTCTCATCCGCGTCTACGCCTGGATCGCGCTCTTAAAGGATGAAGGGCTGATCAACAACGCGCTGATGGCGCTCGGAGTCATTTCCGCGCCGCTGCAGATCTATGCGACGCCGGTCGCCGTCGTGGTCGGCATCGTCTATTCCTATCTGCCCTTCATGCTGTTGCCGCTCTATGCCGCGCTGGAGCGTCAGGACCTGCGCCTGCGCGAGGCGGCGGCCGACCTCGGGGCGTCGCCCGCGCAAGTGTTCTTGCGCGTGACATGGCCGCTGTCGCGTGAAGGCGTCATGGCGGGGTCGCTTCTCGTCTTCATTCCGGCGGTCGGCGAATTCGTCATTCCGGATCTCCTCGGCGGCTCCGAGACTTTGATGATCGGGCGGACCTTATGGAATGATTTCTTCTCCAATCACGACTGGCCGGCGGCCTCGGCCGCGGCGATCGCGCTCGTCGCTCTCTTGATGGTTCCGCTGCTGCTGTGGGAGCGCGCGCGGCTGAAGGAAGAGCGCGCGCGATGAGCGCCGCCGTCTCATTCGCGCGTCGCGCGACTCTTTTCGCCGGCTTCGTCTTTCTTTACGCGCCGATCGTCATTCTCGCGGCGATGAGCTTCAACGCCTCGCGCCTAGTTTCCGTGTGGGGCGGATTTTCAACGAAATGGTACGTTGCGGTCCTGGAGAACGAACAGCTGCTCCATTCGGCGAAAATTAGTCTCGCCGCCGCCGTTGTCTCGGCGACGATCGCAACTCTGCTAGGCCTTCTCGCCGCGATAGCGCTGGCGCGCTTTGGCGGCTTTCGCACGCGCATGCTGTTTTTCGGCGCCCTGCACGCGCCGCTCGTTTTGCCGGAAGTCGTGCTCGGCCTCGCGCTTCTCACCTGTTTCGTGGCGCTCGGCGTCGGTCGGGGCTTCGTTACGCTGGTCATCGGCCATGTCACGCTGACGATGTGCTTTACGACGGTTGCGATTCTCGCGGCGCTGCGCGATTGCGATCCGACGCTCGAAGAGGCGGCGATGGACCTCGGCGCGACGCCGGCCGAGGCTTTCCTTCGCGTCGCGCTGCCGCAGATCGCGCCGGCGATGGTCGCCGCCTATCTTTTGGCGTTCACCCTTTCTCTCGACGATCTCGTCATCGCGAGCTTCGCGACCGGTCCCGGCGCGACGACGCTGCCGATGCGGATTTATTCACAGGTGCGCCTGGGGGTCTCGCCGCAGATCAACGCAATTTCGACTTTGCTGCTCGCGCTCGTCGCCGTCGCGCTCGGATTGGCCGCGGCTGCGTCCTACTGGCGCGCGGGGCGGAAATGACGGGCGCTGAAAACCGCGGCGGGCGCGCCAGATAGGGCGTCATGACGAATAATTGGTTTGCTTCGGTTCCGAACTTTATCACCATCGGCCGTCTGGTTCTGACGCCCGCGGCGATCTCGCTGATTGTCGAGCGTCAGTGGAGCGCCGCCTTCGTGCTTTACGCCATCGCCGGCTTTTCGGACGCGCTCGATGGCTGGATGGCGCGGACTTATAATCTGCAATCGGAGCTCGGTGCGATTCTCGACCCGATCGCCGATAAGGCGCTGATCGTTTCGATGTATGTCACGCTCGCCATTGTCGACGCCTTGCCGGCCTGGCTCGCCATTATGGTTGTGTTTCGCGATTTCATGATTACCGGCGCGGTGTCGCTCGCCTGGCTGATGGGCCGGCCGATGAAGGTTCGTCCACATTTTTCTTCCAAGGCGACCACGGCGGCGCAATTGACGCTGGCCGGCGTCGTTCTGGCCGCGCAGGCATATGGCGTTCATATTCCGGTCTTAAACGTGACGCTGATCGCCCTCGTCGCCGCATTGACCGTCGCTTCCGCCTGCGTCTATCTGTGGCGCTGGGTCCAGCATATGAGGCTGTGACATGTCGCAGAGAAAACCGGTCGGCTCCGATGCTGCGAAGTCGGCCGCCCTCCCGCCGCAAAATCTCAAAGCGGACGCAGACGCCGAGCTGCGGCAGCTGCAATGGGCGGGGCTGAGCCCCGAACGGCAGCTCACGCTGTGGGGCCTGACGCTTCTGGCGCTGGGATTCGCGCTCTATTTTCTAAGCCCGGTCCTCGCGCCCTTCGTCGCCGGAACCGCACTGGGCTACCTCCTTGATCCTGTAGCTGATCGGCTGCAGCGTCTCGGCCTGTCCAGGCTTGGCGCCGCAGGGCTTCTGCTTGTCGCCTTTCTTCTGGTCGTTGGAACCGTAGCCGTCACTCTTGTGCCGATTCTCTCGCACCAGCTCGCCGGCTTCATCACCTCGCTTCCAGGTTATCTGCAGACGTTGCACGGCCTGCTCACGCAATGGAGCGAGCGCTTCACCAGCGACTCGATCAACGGTTGGTTGGGGGAATTCGGGCTCGGCGGCGCAGCGGCGACTTTCGATGCGCAAAAATACATCAACGATCTTACGAGTCAGGCGCCGACATTGCTCGGCGATTTCGTGAAATCGCTATTGTGGCGCGGCTATGCGCTCATCAATGTGGTCTCGCTCATCGTCATTACGCCGGTCGTCGCCTTCTACATGCTGCTCGACTGGGATCATATGGTCGCGATCATCGACGATCTGATCCCGCCGCGCCATCGCGACGACGTCCGTTCGCTCGCGCGCGACATCGACCGTGCGCTCGCCGGCTTCGTTCGCGGGCAGTCGCTGGTCTGCCTGTTTCTTGGCATCTGGTACGCGGTCGGATTGTCGGCGATCGGGTTGAACTTTGGTTTCCTCATCGGCGTGAGCGCGGGTTTCCTGAGCTTTATTCCCTATGTCGGCTCGATCACCGCCTTTGTCCTGTCGATCATCGTGGCGATCGTTCAAGGCTGGCCGCATCTCAATCTGCCGATCGAGGCGGTGGCGATCGTGACGACAGGTCTGATCATGGACGGTTATGTGCTGTCGCCGCGGTTGGTCGGCGCCTCTGTCGGCCTGCATCCGGTTTGGATCATGTTCGCCTTGCTGGCTTTCGGGGCGCTGTTCGGATTTACCGGACTCATCGTCGCCGTGCCGGTCGCCGCGGCGCTCGGCGCCTTCATGCGCTTTCTGGCGCAGCGCTACCGGGCGAGCGCGCTCTATCAGCATCCGATTCCGGACCGCACATGACCAAGGCGCGTGCGCCGGAGGACGGCGGGTCGGCGAGGCAGCTGCCGCTCGATCTGCCGACGACGCCGCGTTTCGGACGCGAGGAGTTTCTGCCCGCGGCGTCGAACCGGGCGGCGCTGGACATGATCGAGCGCTGGCCGGACTGGCCGGATCGCGTTCTGACCCTGATTGGCCCAAAAGGCGCGGGCAAGAGCCATCTTTGCGCCATTTGGGCGGCGCGCGCCGGCGCTCGCGCCATTGCGCCCGACGCCTTGCCGACGATGGATGAATTCGCCGCCGATACCCCGCGCGCGATCGTCATCGACGACGTCGATCGGGCGTCCGACGAAACGGCGCTGTTCCATCTCTTGAATTTCGTTGGCGAGAGCGGGGCCTTCCTGCTGATCAGCGCGGCCCGCGCGCCGCGGGCGGAGGACGTGCGCCTCCCTGACCTGCTGTCGCGCCTGCGCCGCGCGCCGGCGGTCGAAATCGGCGCGCCGGACGAGGAACTGGTGCGCGCCGTGCTGGTGAAGCTCTTCGCCGACCGTCAACTGATCGTCGAACCGCCGGCGCTGGCCTTCGCGGCGCTGAGGCTGGAGCGGTCGCTCGATGCGGCGCGCGCCTTCGTCGCCGCTCTCGACCGGGAGGCTTTGGCCCGGGGACGCCCTGTCACACGGGCGCTGACGGCGAAGGTTATGGATGAATTCATCAGGGACTAGCGTCGGCCTTTCTTCGCGGCGCGAGCCTGTGGCATGATGGCCTCGAGCGGACAACGGACATGAAACCCCACATTCAGGATCAACTCCCCGCCGAGCGCACCGGCGCCGACATCGCCGTGATGGATCGCGCCGACGAAATTCTCGTTGAGGATCCCGCCAAGCTTGCGGCTTCTCCGCAGCGCTTCATCAATCGGGAATTGTCCTGGCTTGAGTTCAATCGTCGCGTGCTGGAGGAGGCCTCCAACCGCAATCACCCGCTGCTCGAGCAGCTGCGCTTTCTGTCGATTTCGGCCAATAATCTCGATGAATTCTTCATGGTGCGCGTCGCCGGCCTGCGCGGGCAGGTGCGCTCGGGCGTGATCGCGCGCTCCGAGGACGGCCTCACGCCGGCCGAGCAGCTGTCCAAGATCACCGAGCGCGTCACGCTCCTGACCAGCGAGCAGTTGCGGCGCTGGCGCGAGCTTCGCGCGGAGATCGAGGGCGTCGGCATCGTCATCGTCGAGCCCGCCGACGTCTCCAAGGCCGACCGCGAGTGGCTTGAGGAATATTTCCTCAGCCGCGTCTTTCCGGTGCTGACGCCGCTCGCCGTCGATCCGGCGCATCCGTTCCCTTTCATCCCCAATCTCGGCTTCACCCTGGCGCTCGAACTGGTGCGTCCTGGCGATCGCAAGACCTTGCAGGCGCTTGTCAGGCTGCCGCCGAAGATCGAGCGTTTCGTGCATCTGCCGGCGACGGGCGGCGGCGGACGCGAGCGCTTCATGCTGCTCGAAACGCTGATCGCGATGAACGCGCAGCGGCTCTTCCCCGGCTATCTGTTGCGGGGGCAGGGGCTCTTCCGGGTCATTCGCGACAGCGATCTCGAAGTCGAGGAAGAAGCCGAAGATCTCGTGCTGCTGTTCGAGACGGCGCTGAAACGGCGCCGCCGCGGCTCGGTGATCCGGCTCGAAGTCGCCGCCGACATGCCGGCGACCTTGCGCGCGCTTGTCGCCGAGGAGCTCGACGTGAACGAGCCCGAGACGTTCGAAATCGACGGCATGCTGGCGCTCAACGATCTCTCCGAACTCGTCGCGCTCGATCGGCCGGAGCTCAAATTCAAGCCTTATAATCCGCGCTTTCCTGAGCGGGTGCGCGACAATGGCGGCGATTGTTTCCTGGCGATCAAGCAAAAGGACCTCGCCGTCCATCACCCCTACGAGTCCTTCGACGTCGTGGTGCAGTTCCTGCAACAGGCGGCGCGCGATCCCAATGTCATCGCGATCAAGCAGACGCTCTATCGCACGTCGAACAACAGCCCGATCGTGCGCGCGCTCGTCGAGGCGGCCGAGGCCGGCAAATCGGTCACCGCCCTCGTTGAACTGAAGGCGCGTTTCGACGAGGAGGCGAATATCCGCTGGGCGCGCGACCTCGAGCGGGCCGGCGCGCAAGTTGTCTTCGGCTTCATCGAACTCAAGACGCACGCCAAACTGTCGCTCGTCGTGCGCCGCGAAGGCTCGGGACTGGTCACTTATTGCCATGTCGGCACCGGCAATTATCACCCGGTGACGGCGCGCATTTATACGGACATTTCGGTATTCACCGCCGATCCGGCGATCGGCAGGGACGTCTCACGCATCTTCAATTTTATCACCGGCTATGCCGAGCCTGCGGGACTGGAGCGCATGTCGGTCTCGCCGATTTCGCTCAAGAAGAAGCTTCTCGAACATATCGAGCAGGAAATCGGCTTCGTGAAGGCGGGCAAGCCTGGCGTCATCTGGGGCAAATGCAACGCCCTCGTCGATCCGGAAATCATCGACGCCCTATACGCGGCCTCGCAAGCGGGCGTGTCGGTCGATCTCATCGTGCGCGGCATCTGCTGTCTGCGGCCGGGCGTTCCGGGACTTTCCGATAATATTCGGGTGAAATCGATCGTCGGCCGTTTCCTCGAACATGCGCGCGTCTATGCTTTCGGCGGCGGGCATGCGCTGCCGAATCCGCGCGCGCATGTCTATATTTCTTCCGCTGATCTGATGCCGCGCAATCTCGACCGCCGGGTCGAGGCGATGATGCCGATCCTCAACCCGACGGTGCATCAGCAGGTGCTCGATCAGATCATGCTCGCTAATCTGATCGACAATGAGCAGAGCTATCGGGTTCTGCCGGACGGCTCGTCGTTGCGCATCGTTCCGCCGGAAGGCGAGGAGCGATTCAATGCGCATAAATATTTCATGACCAACCCGTCGCTTTCGGGGCGCGGCAAGTCGCTCAAGGACTGGCGGCCGCGTTCGCTGCTGAAGCGCGGACAAAATGCTTGAGAGGTTGCGGCGTCGCCTGAATCAGCGTTCCGACTCTGCGCCAAAACCCGTCGGCATCGTCGACATCGGCTCGAATTCGGTGCGTCTCGTCGCCTATCAGTCGCTGGCGCGCGCGCTGACGCCGATTTTCAACGAAAAGGCGATGTGCGGCCTCGGCAAGGGCGTCGTCACGACGGGCCGGCTGGCCGACGACGCCGTCGACAAGGCGATGAAGGCGCTGCGGCGCTATCGCGCGCTTTGCGAGACGATGGGCGTCGACGACATCGAGGTGATCGCCACCGCCGCGGTGCGCGAAGCCAAGAACGGCACGGTGTTTCTTGAGGCGGCGCGCGACGCCATTCAGCGCGACATTTCTCTGCTTTCCGGACGTCGCGAGGCGGAGCTTTCCGCGCTCGGAGTGGTTTCGGCGGTTCACGCGCCTGACGGCGTCGTCGGCGATCTCGGCGGCGGCTCGCTCGAACTGATCGACGTCCACAAGGAGACGCTCGGCAAGGGCGTCACGCTGCCGCTCGGCGGCCTGGCGCTGATGGACGCCGCGCAGCGCTCAATGCGCGAGGCGACGCGCATCGCCCGCAAGTCGATCGCTGACGCCAAGCCGCTCGAACATCTCAAGGGCCGCACGTTCTATGCAGTCGGCGGCACCTGGCGCTCGCTGGCGAAGCTCCACATGCGCCAGCGCAACTATCCGCTCGGCGTGATGCATCACTACCGCATCCAGACGAGCGAGGCCGCCGATTTCGCGGAGCTTGTCGAACATATCGACAGCGAGGCGCTGGAAGATATCAACGTCGTCTCGGCGGCGCGCCGGCCGTTGCTCGCCTATGGCGCGATCGTGCTCGACGAAATCATCCGCCGCGCCAAACCCCGCGAGATCGTCATTTCCGCCGCCGGCGTGCGTGAAGGCATGCTGTATGAACGGCTGCCGTCAGCCGAGCGAAGCATCGACCCATTGCTCGCGGCGACTCGCGAATTGGAGGCGACATTCGCGCGCGCCCCGGGCTACGGCGACGATTTCGTCGATTGGACCGACGCGTTCATGGACAATAGCGGGATCGACGAAACCGAGGAAGAGCGCCGGCTGCGCCACGCCGCCTGTCTGCTCTCCGACATCGCCTGGCGCGCCCATCCCGAATATCGCGCGCAGCGCGCGGTGAACATCGTCACGCAGGGACCGTTCGTCGCGATCGATCACCCCGGCCGCGCCTTTCTGTCGCTCGCGATCGTCTTTCGTCACGAGGGTCTCGACGGCGCCGAGGGACTTGCCGATTTACGCACATTGTTGACCACGCGTCTGTTCATGCGCGCCCGGATTCTCGGCGCCCTCATGCGCGTCGCCTATCTGTTGTCGGCGTCGATGCCCGGCGTGCTGCCGCGCACGCGTCTTCGAGTTTGCGACCGCGCGGCGACGCTCGCTCTGCCACAGGCTTTCGCGGATCTTGCGAGCGATCGCGTGCTCAATCGATTAAAGGGACTCGGTAAGTTGATGGGCGTCGACGCGCGGATCGAAATCGAGTCCTGAAGGCGCGAGCCGTCAAAGCTTAAGATGATTGGGCTGAAAGGAATCCGGCATGAAAAAGCTGTTGGCGAATTGGCTTCTCGGCTGCGTCGCGCTCACCTTGACGCATGCTGGCGCAAAGGCCTGCACGCGCGTGCTCTACGGGACCGCCGATAAGGACTATATCGTCGGCCGGACCATGGATTGGGATGTCGATCCGCGAACAAATCTGTGGTCCTTTCCGCGCGGCATAGCCCGCGACGGCGGCGTTGGCCCCAGATCGATCAAATGGACGTCGAAATATGGTTCGCTCATCGCGGACTTTTATGACGCGGCGACGGCTGAGGGCGTCAACGAGTCGGGCCTCGCCGTTAATCTTCTCTATCTTGCCGAGGCGGATTACGGCGACCCCAAGGCGTCCAAGAAACCGTTGCTCTCCGTCGGCGGCTGGGCGCAATATGTTCTCGATAATTATGGGAGCGTCGCCGATGCGGTGAAGGCGCTGCAAAGGGAGCCCTTCGCGATCGTCGCGCCGGACCTTCCCGGCGGCGTGAAGGCGGCGAGCCATTTGGCGCTCGCCGACGCTTCCGGCGACAGCGCCATTCTCGAATATCTCGGCGGCAAGCTCGTCATCCATCACAGTCCAAAATACACCGTGATGACCAATTCGCCGCCTTTCGATCAGCAGCTCGCGCTCAACACCTATTGGGTCGAGATCGGCGGGTCGAATTTCCTTCCCGGCACGCATCGGGCATCTGATCGCTTCGCCCGCGCCTATTGGAATTTGAACGCGACCCCGAAAGTCGGGGACAAGCGCGTTGCGATCGCCAGCGTCTTTTCGATCATCCGCAATATCTCGGTGCCGCTTGGAATTTCCACGCCGCAGGAGCCCAACATCGCCTCGACGCGATGGCGATCGGTGACCGACATCAAGGATCGGCTCTATTATTTCGAGCCCACCTTGAATCCTTCGATCTTTTGGGTCGATCTGACGAAACTGAAGCTCGAACCGGGCGCCAAGCCGGCGAAGCTCGATCTTTCGGGCAGTCCGATTCTTTCCGGCGAAGTCGCCGATAAATTCGTCCCGGCCGAGCCGTTCAAATTCCTGGCGCATTAGAGCGCGGTCATCGCGCCGGCGTGAACGCGTCTGATCGGATGTTTTTCAGGCTCGCGCCGCGCATGAACAATTCGCGTTTCAGGCGCTTCACCAGATTCTCGCCGCCGCAGAGAAAAATCGCGGCGTCGGAGACGCTTTGTTCGGCTTCGAGCGCGGTCGCCGCAACGTCGCCGCCATGCGGCGCCGAAGGATCGAAGGCGCAGGGGCGATAGTCGACGTTGTCGCGCGAATTCGACAGCGCCTGCAATTCGTCCGAAAGATAGAGTCCTTTGCGGCTGCGCGCGCCGTGATAGAGCCGGATCGGCCCGCGATGGCCTTTGCGGAGCGCATCGCGCAGCACGCCGTAAAGCGGCGCGAGGCCGGTGCCGGCGCCGATCAGCAGCATCGGCTGATCCTCGTGAACGCCCTCGTAAAAGCAGGAGCCCGAGGGTCCAGCGACATGCAATCTGTCGCCGGCGCGCAGCTTGTCCGCCAGATGACGGCTCATGCGGCCGTCCTGATGGAGGCGAATATGCATTTCGAGGAAGGAATCTTCCTCTGGATGGCTGGCGAGCGAATAATGGCGCTTGAGCTCTTCCGAGGCGCTGAGTTCGATGAACTGTCCAGGCCGATAGGCGAATCCGTCAGTCTCGATGCGCAGCCGGACGATATCCTCGCTTATCGGATCGATGGCGCGCACGACCGCTTCGAGACGCGCGCCGAGATCGTCGGGCCGCGAAATCGTCAGCGGCGTCGTCGGTCGGCAAATGCAGGGCAGAAAATAGCCCGTCGCTTTTTGCGCGTCGGTCAGGCCGGACTGGGATTGAGGCGGCGGCGCGCCGTCGATCGCTCGATGCATGCAGCTCTGGCAATTGCCGGCGCGGCACGAATGCGGCGCGTTCACGCCGGCGCGCAGCAGCGCTTCCAGAACGGTTTCGCCCGGCGCGATGTCGATCGCGCGCCCCTCGTAAGCGACAAGCGTCACGAAATCAGCGATTGAGCACGTCGTTACGCACGGAGTTGGCGAGATCGGCGACTTCCTTCACCTCAGTTTCCGGAACGCCGAGATCGCGCAACGTGTAATTGAGGTTTTCGATCACCGCGTCGACATGAGAATCGTTGAGACCCTTTTCGACGAGGCGCTTATGCGCGTTGCGCATGTCGGCGCCGGTGTAATTATTCGGTCCGCCAAACGCCATGGTGAGAAACGACTTCTGCTTGGCGATCTGGTCGTCCATGTCGACGCCGTCGAAGAAATGCGCGAGCCGGCCGTCTGCGAGCACTTTGCGATAAAAAAGTTCGACGGCCGCATTAACTGCGCCTTCGCCGCCCAGGCGCTCGTACAGGCTGGACATTTGCTCCTCCCTGGAATTGCTCTTATTCGCAACGATAGTCGCGGGCCGCTTTGGCGGACGCAATGGCCAGCAGCTGACGATTCCAGGGTTTCGATAGAACCACGATGCGGCGGCGGCGCCATGCGCCGCCGCGCCGGAGCGATGTTATTCGGCCACGGGATGCGCCGCGACGCGATCGATCTTGTCTACGCGCATGGCCTCAGCGCCCTGAAGGCAGCTGAAGCGCAAGGACCCGCCCGCCGCTGAGTCGAAATGCGCGGCCTTGCCATGAGCGACCGTGAAGACAAGACGCGTCGCCTGCGTCTGCGGCGTCGGCTCCTCGTTCAGCGCCGTGTCGATCACCATCATCGTCAGACGGCAGCCGTTTTCGCCCGAGGCGAAATAGCTCACGACATGCTTCGATCCGGCGTCAAAACTTGCCGCATTGAGCGGCTTCATCGTCAATGAAGCGTCGGCGGCGGACAGGCCCGAGCTTGCTGCAAGGCACAGCGCTCCGCCGAACGCCGCCGCGACAATTCGATTTCCTGCGATCATGTGTTTTCCTTCCATCTTCGAAGCAAGGCCATGCGGCCGCCGTAGCCAGCCGACGCCTCGCTCGTCTCGAAGGTGGATACTGCATCGCAGCACATCAATAGTGCGGCGCGATAGTTCCTGAATTATGCAGGATAACTAATTGAAGCAATTGTATTTTTGTGCGCGCCCAAATTATAGTCATGACGACGCAAACGGCCGCGCCTGTCAGCAAGTCTATTGCGGCGCGGCAAAAAAGTCCCTCACTATTCGGCGGTTGCGGACTCGGCGTGTTCTTGCCAGTCAAACGTCACGACGCGGCCGTTTTCCACCGCGAGCGCCAGCCGGCCGCGCTTCAGCTCCAGCGCTTTCTCGCCGAAGATCGCACGGCGCCACCCCTTCAACGCCGGGACGTCGGCTCCATCGTCATGAGCAACGGCTTCGAGGTCGTCGACGGTTGCGATCATCTTGGCGGCGACGCCGGTTTCTTCCGCCACCTGACGCAGCAGCACCTTCAGCAACTCGACCGTCGCGCCGTTCGAATTGCGCCGATCGCGCTCGATGCGCGGCACCGTAGCGGGATCGCGGGCGACGCCGCGCTCAACCGCGGCGACAATGTCGGCCCCGGCGCGCGAACGCTCCATTCCCTTGGGAAAGGAGCGCAGATTGCCGAGCGCTTCGATCGAGCGCGGCGCGGCGACCGCGATTTCGAGGAGCACGTCGTCCTTCAGCACGCGCGAGCGCGGCACGTCGCGCATTTGCGCCTCCAGCTCGCGCCAGGCGGCGATCTCCATCAGAACCGCGAGGTCGCGCGGCTTGCGCGCCCGGTGGCGCAGGCGCTCCCAAGCGTTTTCCGGATGTTGCTCATAGGTCGCCGGCGAGGTGAGCGTCTCCATCTCGTCAGCAAGCCATTCGAGGCGGTTGGAACGTTCGAGCCGCGCGCGCAAAGCCGTGTAAATGTCGCGAAGATGGGTGACGTCGGCAATCGCATAGTCGATCTGCGCCTCCGACAGGGGACGCCGCGACCAGTCGGTGAAACGCGAAGATTTGTCGAGATTGGCGCGCGTGATCGCTTTAACGAGCTCGAGATAGGAGGCTTGTTCCCCGAATCCGCAGACCATGGCCGCGACCTGAGTGTCGAAAAGCGGCGCGGGGATCAGTCTGGCGAGACGCCAGATAATTTCCAGGTCCTGACGCGCCGCATGGAAAACCTTGACCACGTCGGGATTGGCCATCAGGCCGAAAAACGGAGTGAGATCGAGGTCTTCGGTAAGAGCGTCGATCGCCACCGCCTCGTGAGGCGACGCGAGCTGGATGACGCATACCCGCGGCCAGAACGTTGTTTCCCGGAGGAATTCAGTGTCGACGGTGACGAAGGGATGCTGCGCGAAGCGGTCGCAGACCGCAACCAGTTCCGCATTGGTGGTGAGGAGACTCATTTCAGATTTGTTTTAAACGTTTTTCTCCCCGGTCTGAAGTCCTAACGCGCCACGGCCGCGCTTCGCCGGGTAGGCTCCGTTGAGGGCTTGCCGTCAGCGTGGCTCTCCACCGTCGAGACGACTCGGATCGTCATGAAATGGATATTTCCGGGTTGCGGGCGGCATCCCTTCGGGTAGCATGCCATCGCCACTCTAAATCGAGGAGCCACGTCCAATCCATGCATCAGCGTTTCAATTCCGCTGCGCGAGCGGCCGCGCGGGCGCGGTTATCAGCTGCCATCATCCTCTCCGTTGCGCTTGTCGGCGCGCCGGCGCTGGCCGCCCATAAAAAAAGCCGCGTCAGCCCGGCCTGGAGCCAATGCCGCGCCTCCGATCCCGACGCGCGAATCGCCGGATGCACGCAGATCATTCAGGCGCTCAAGAAGGAGACCCCGCACAACCAGGAGGCGGCCTATGTCAATCGGGCCAGCGCCTATCGGGCGAAGGGCGATTACGCCCACGCGCTTGAGGACTTCGACAAGGCGCTGGAGATTAATCCCAAATCGTCGGCGGTCTTAGCCGCACGCGGCGCCGCCAATCACGCCAAGGGCGATCTCGACAGCGCGATTGCCGACTACGACCGGGCGATCGCGCTCGACAAGAAGAATGCGCCGGCGCTGCTGGCGCGCGCCCATATCTGGCGGGCCAAGGGCGATATCGAAAAGGCGCTCGCCGATCTCGAAGAGGCGGCGAAGGCTGACCCAAAATCGACCGCCGCGCTCCTTGCCGCTGGCGCTCTGCGCCATGCGAAGAGCGATCACGACCCCGCCATCGACGCCTTTACCGAAGCGCTCAAACGCGATTCGAAACTCGCGGCGGCGCGCAACGGACGCGGCGCCTGCCATTACGCCAAGGGCGAATTCGACAAGGCGATCGCCGATTTCGACGCCGCGCTGAAAATTGACCCCGGTTATGTCAGCGCGCTGGTCAATCGCGCCAACGCCTGGCGCGCCAAGAAAGACTTCGCCCGCGCCAAACTTGACTACGACGCGGCGCTGGTGGCGAAGCCGGAACTTGCCGCAGCGAAGAAGGGGTCTGAGGACATGGAGCGGCTCATCGCCAAACAGAGTTCGGGGGCGGCGACGCCGACCGACGCCGCTCCTGCCGCCGAGCATGACCACGACTGAAGCGCCCCCGCGTCGAAAGAGGCGCGCTACAGCGCCTTGGCCGCCGCCAGCACCTCGTCCGCATGGCCCGGCACCTTGACCTTGCGCCAGATTTTGGCG
>JBFXJV010000008.1:0-19867 GCA_050174515.1 Methylocystis sp. | reverse complement strand
CGGAGCGGCTACACATCCACCCCAAACTAAAATCGATGTTATAGCGTTTCCGACGAGGTCGGCAATCGGTCCTCCACAAGGCGCTGTCAAACGCCTCGCAAGATTGGCGCACTGTCGGCATCCAACGTTGACCCCTGTTTTGCGCGTCGTGACGGAAGGAGGGCGTAGCCCGACACAATGTCGCAGTTGTGGGCGCTGCCTGCAGCTCGTCGATCGAACGATATTCTGTTCGAGTGCGAACGCAACGACAGCGTCTTCGACGTCCTCCGGCACGCGGTTCTGCATGTCCGGCCTGACGCTCTTGATCATCTGTTCGCTTATGCATGGCCGGCCGCACCACGCGCGGGCGGCTCGCGCTCGGAGAAACCGATCAAGGTGACAGACGACTGGCCCGATGTTGTGCCGACCGCTGAGACTGAGCTGCGATGGAAGGCCACTTCGCCGAGGAGTTCGACGCGATCTTCGGGCCCCGCGCTTAAGCGCAAATGAAAAAGCTGTCCAGGCGGCGTTGAGGGCGCGCCGCCCGCAATGGATGCCGCCACGCGCGGTAACCGGTCCGAGGCTGCTAATTGGAATCTGCTCTTGCGCATCATCCTGCGGCGGCGCGATGACGCTGCGGACCGGCAGGGGCAGCACAGGCGGTAGGTATCGCTACTATACCTGTTCGACGAAGGCGCGGCGCGGCGAGCGCGGATTTCGCGGTCTGACGGCGCCAATGGATAAGCTCGACCGCGCCGTTACGGATCATCTGGAGTGGCGGCTGCTCGATCCGGCGCGTTTGACGACGATGATGCATCAGCTGCTGGAGCGGCGTGAGGAATGGAATGAACGCCGTCGCGGTCACATCGCGGAACTGCGCAAGCGCGCCGCAGAGGCGGAAGCAAAGTTGAAGCGTCTCTACGAGGCGATCGAGAACGGCAAAGTCGACATGGCCGACCCGTCGCTGAAAGATCGCATTGCAGAACTCACCGCCGTGAGCGACCAGGCGCAGGCCGACGCCGACCGGGCAACTTTTGCGGTGAAGCGACTCAGCCCCGCGATTAAGTCGGACAGTTTGCGGCGGTTCGCGCGCGCCGCGCGACGCAAGCTGCGAAACGAAGGTGAAACATACCGGCGGGACCATTTGCGTGCGCTTGCGCAACGTGTCGAGGCGGTCAACCCGACCGAGATTCGTATCCTGGGATCGAAAATTGAGCTGCTGCCGACACGCGTCGTCGCTGCCGGCGTAGAATCGGCGGCTGCTGGCGTTCGCAGTTTTATGCCGAAGTGGCGCGCCCGAGAGGATTCGAACCTCTGACCTCTGCCTTCGGAGGGCAGCTCCATTGGTTTGGCTCAGTTTGTAGCGATTTGCGATCCCCTCTATATCCCCTGCAATTCCACCGGTTTTTGTGTGATCGCTCTAAATTTCGTTTGTGCAGATTTGCGCCGCCGTGGTAGCTATCTGGTAGCTTGTGGAAATAGCTACCAGACGGAAGACGCGATGCTCACGTTAAGAACGATCGCATCAATCGACCCAGGCTCGACGGCTTGGGATGACGGCAAGGGCGCAGTCGCCGGCTTTGGTGCACGTCGTCAAAACAGCGCGGCCGTCTCGTATGTGGTGAAGTATCGCACCGAAGACGGTCGGCAGCGCTGGCACACGATCGGCCGACATGGCGCGCCCTGGACGCCAGACACCGCTCGAGCGGAAGCTCGCCGCATTCTCGGCGATGTCGCAAAAGGTCGCGATCCCGCCGGCAAGAAGCAGGCGGAACGCCGAGCCGCAACGGTCGCCAAGCTTTGCGACGACTATCTCGCCGCGGCAGAAGCCGGCCAAATCCTGACACGGCGCAGAACGACGAAGAAAACTTCGACACTCGGGACCGATCGCGGACGAATCGAGCGCCACATCAAACCGTTAATCGGAAATCTCAAGGTAACAGCCGTCACGCGTGACGACGTTGAGCGCTTTCAGGACGCTGTCGCGCGCGGCGCGACGAAAGCGAAGATCAAGACCGGCAAGCACGGCTTGGCGCGCGTGACTGGCGGGCGCGGGACAGCCACTCGAACGATGGGGCTGCTCGGCGCGATCTTCTCCTATGCCGTGAGGCGCAAGCTTCGCCCCGACAATCCTGTCCGCGGCGTGGAGCGTCATGCAGACGGGCGACGCGAGCGCCGGCTGTCCGAGGAGGAATATTCAGCCCTTGGCGAGGCCCTGCGCCACATGCCTGACACCGCATGGCCGGTCGCGCTTGCAGCGACGAAGTTTCTTGCGCTGACGGGCTGGCGCCGCGGCGAAATGCTCGCGCTCAAATGGAGCGATCTCGACTTCGCGCGGCGAACCGCGCGGCTTGCTGACACGAAAACCGGCGCATCTGTCCGGCCACTATCGCACGCGGCTTGCGATCTACTGCGCGCCCTGCCCCCGCTCGGCGACCTTGTGTTTCCGTCGTCCAGCGGCCACGACTTGCCTATGCGCGGCTACCACAAAATGTGGCTCAACATCGCCGCGCGCGCGTCCCTGCCCGCAGATGTGACGCCGCATGTCCTGCGGCATTCCTTCGCAAGCACCGCCGCGGACATTGGGCTTTCCGAACTCACGATTGCGGCGCTCATTGGCCATACGAAGGGCAGCGTCACTTCACGCTACGCCCACCACGCCGACGCGGTGTTGCTCCAAGCCGCCGACACCGTCGCCGCTCGCGTGACGGCGCTGATGGGCGATCAGCCGGCCGAGGCGACAATCGTCAGCTTTCCGAACGCAGCCGCGCGATGAGGGCGCTCAGACACCTTCCACAGTTTGAAAACCAAACTGTGGATGAACCGTGGAAACCGTGGATTCCACAGTTCCACAGTTTCCACAGTCCCTATAGGGACGTGGAATACTGTGGTGGTGGAAACTGGCCCACAGTCTCGATTTGCAACCGTGGAAACGCCGAATGTCTGAGACCGCCTTTTGCGCGTCCAAGGCACCACCTTTCGAGCACGCTACACGCGCATGCCTCGACTGCCATGCGTCGGCGTCGCGTGAGGGATGCAGCGAACGGCCCGCCGCCCGTCGGCCTCTCCCTCGCGCGCGCGTGACAACAGCGGTCGGGAAGAATGGCTTACGCGACGCGGTCACGCTGGCAGGAGTCGGCCGCCACATGGGTGCGCGCGAGGGCTCGCGATGACCAAGGCGCAAGACCAACTGCCACTGGACGAAATCCTCCAGCGCATCGAGATCGCGCGCCAAGGATTGCTTCCGCAACATCTCGCGGCCATGCCGAAAGAGCAGACCTGGGATTTTCTGACGGCCCTGCTCTTAAACGACGATAAGATATTTGAGCGCGTAGAAGCTATTGTCGCCGACAAGAAGCGCGGCTGCCCAAAAATGACTGCGGAAGAGGCGCAGCGCTCGTCGGAGAACTTAATTTCCTTGGCGGACGCGTTTGACGAGTTCGAGAAGCAATTAAAACATAGCCGAGAACGCCAACGCCTCCCAAAACAACCGATGCGCAAAGCCGCCGCAGAGTTTGCTAAGACCGCGCCTCGGAAGTTTGAGTTGTTTGACAAGGAAGAGACGACCATCGTCAGGTTAATTCAAACGGGCCGACGCATGAGCAAATGGCCGCGTCGCTTTATCAACGGTCGTAGCCGTATTCTTCATCCAGCTCAAGTTGACGCATACAACGCGCTAATGAGAGCGCCTCTGGACACTGAAAGCGCTACAGCCGAAGCCGCAGACGCAATCCTTTCGTTGCTCCATGAAAGTAAGGACGGTCTCAACGAGATTAAGAATTTGCGAATGCACTACTTGCTACGCGGCCACGCCATCAGGAGCATGTTCGGCGGGCCGCCTCTTCCGCTTCTAGATCGCCTCGCAAAAGAAATCCGCGACGAATAATTCTTTCGTGTTTTTTCGTCGCCGCGACGGCCTCACGATCTCCAAATCGCGCAAACCAGCGCATCGGAGATCGAGACGATGAATTTTGCAGAGTTGAAGGAAGACAGCCTGCTCACCCGCCGCCAGATGGCGGAAGCGCTAACGGAGGCAGGTTATCCGACTGCCGAGTCGACGCTTGCGACCAAAGCGTCGCGAGGGGGCGGACCACCTTACGAAGCCTGGGGCAATCGTCGGTTGTATCGCTGGGGTCGCGGACTTGCCTGGGCGAAATCGCGCCTCTCCCCGCCCGCTTGTTCTTCCAGCGAACACGCCGCTAACGCCGAGCGGGCCGCGTGATCCATGTCGCTTCAAATCGCAGCGACGCCCGCTCCCGCGATGCATGCGGAGAACGGGCGCCAGGAGATTGCGCAAGTTGGCGACGCGCGCACGCTCCTTAGCGAACACTCCCCCAAAGCGGAACGCACCGACACCGATCTCGATGCCTGGAGCTCTCGAGCCATCGCTGCCGGCGTCCATCTGCGTCGCGCGGTAATGGCGTTCAATCGTGCGGTCTGCTGTCAGCACGCCGCGTCAATCGGAAACGCTTACGAGTCGATTGACGATGCTAAGGCCGACCTCGACGACCTTCTCGACGAGGCGCTCGAAGATCACGGCGCACCATCCCGAGAACTCCTCGCCACCGCGGCGCGCGAATATCGCGCCCAACCCCGCGCCGCCTTGAGTCTCGCTCCGCCACCTACGACAAAGCGCCAACGACGCCCGGCGCCCAAGCAAGCGAGCCGCGAGACGAGCGAGGCGACGACGCGCGAGCGCGAACGCCTGCGCCGCGCGCACCCCCCCGCCTGGGAGGCTGGCGAACGGGCCGGCCTCAACGACGAGGGCGCGCCGCTCGAATTCACCGGCTGGAGCGCCGACCAAAAAGCCGCGTTCTTTGCCGCCGCGTATCTGGTCAGCGTCGCCAAGCTTCGCGGGAAAAAATGACAGCCGCCGACGATCTCGAACAGCACCTGTCCGCCGAAACGGTCGCGGCGTTGCGCGCCATGACGGAGCATGGCGACGACGAGCTGGATGCGGCAGCGCCTAAAGAACCGCCGGGCGCCTACAATCCGCCGGGCGAACTGTTGCACGTCGCGAGCGCTGACACGCGGAATGACGCTGACACGGCGTCGCCGTCTGACAGGCGCATCATCCGACCGACGGCGTTCACTTGGCGCGCTCCATCAGAAATCCCGCCGCGGCGATGGCTCTTCGGCCGGCATTACGTGAGAAAATTCGTCTCGGCGACTATCGCGCCGCCCGGAGTCGGAAAATCGACGCTGTCGCTCGCAGAAGCAGTCGCGATGGCCTCGGCCCGCGATTTTCTCGGCCCCAAACCGTGCGCCGCCTTGCGGGTCTGGTGTTTCAACGGTGAAGACCCGCGCGACGAGTTGGAGCGACGCATCGCCGCCATCTGCCTTCGGCACGGCGTTGAACCACGAGAAATCGGCGACCGTCTCTTTCTGGACAGCGGGCGCGAGACAGAAATCATTCTCGGCGCGATGGAGCGGACCGGCGCCGTGATCGCGCAGCCCGTAGTCGACGCTGTGAAGGCGGCAATCAATGACAACGGTATCGATGTGCTCATCCTGGACCCCTTTGTGAGCACGCATCGGGTCAGCGAAAACGATAATGGCGCGATCGACGCGATTGCAAAGACGTGGGCGAAGATTGCGGACGAAACCGACTGCGCAGTCGAGCTTGTCCATCACTCACGCAAGCTCGGCGGCGCAGAGGTTTCGGCTGAAGATGCGCGCGGGGCGAGTTCCTTCATTGGCGCTGTTCGCGCGGCCCGCGTGATCAACACCATGTCAGAAAGCGAAGCGCTCAAGGTGGGCATTCAGAACCGCCGCGAATTCTTCCGTGTCGACGGCGCAAAGGCGAACCTCGCGCCGCCCGAGGCGTCTCATTGGTTCCAGCTCGTGTCAGAACCTCTAGGGAACGGTCATGATGGTCCGGGCGATTTTGTCGGCGTCGTGACGCCCTGGCAATGGCCCGACGCTTTCGAAGGATTGTCGACGCCCGACCTACGGAAGGTTCAGGCGCGCATCGCCGAAGGCGAGTGGGCGGAAAGCGTGCTCGCAAAAAATTGGGCGGGTAAGGCGGTCGCTGGCGTTCTTGGGCTCGACCTGGACGACGAAGCTCAGAAGGCCCGCATCAAGTTCTTACTGAAAACGTGGATAAGAAACGGCGCGCTTCGCGTTGAAGAACGCCACAACGCGCGCACAGGTCGCCCTCAGCCCATCATCGTTCCCGGAGCGCCAGTATGACCGCACACGCCCTCATCACCGGCGCAGTCTTCCGATCCCCAGAGAGAAAAATCTCGCGCGGCGGCAAGCCGTATGTCAGCGCAACGATCAAATGCCGCGACGGAGAAGGCTCACAATTCTGGAGAGTGACGATCTTTTCAGAGTCAGCCGGCGAGGAAATGATGCGCCTGGCGGATGGCGACTCCGTTTCAGCCCAAGGCGCCCTTCGCGCCGAAATTTATCGCCCCGACGACGGCGAGCCGCGCCTATCGTTGTCGCTCGTCGCTGATCACGTGCTCGCGCTTCGTCAGCCTAAAAAATCGCGAGAGAAAGCCGCTGACAGCCGTTTTGACGCCGCGAGCCATCATCGCAGCACCGAGCGCGAACAACGCGCCAGCGACTCGCGCAGGCCCGCGCCGAGCATGGCCCGCAGAGAGCGCTCGCTTGAAGAGCAGGCGGCAAATGGCGGCGGGCGATTCATGCGCGGCGCGCACGCAGAGCTTGATGATGATTTGCCCTTCTGACGGAGACGCGATCCAATGATCCGATCCTGCGAAAATCCCAAGAAACGCGAGGCCCTGGCGAAGCTCCGCCGCGGCAAAATCACGATCGCGCAAGCCGCCAAATTCGCGGGCGTTCCCGTGTCAGGAATCGTCGGCTGGGCGAAACTCGAAAAAATCCCGCTCTCGCCCGAATACCTTCGGCCCCGCCGCGCGCCGCCCGTGGTGCGTTGAGGGTGAGTCACGCGCGCGCGTAAGCTCGGCGTCATGTCTGAAAATTCAAGCCAGACCGCAAAGAAGAACGAGCCACAAGACCGGCTTGTCGCGCTCGGCCACAGATCGCTTTCGAAAAAAAAGCCGCTCAGCACGCTCGACGGCAAGGCGCAACTCCTAATCTCCTACATGGTCACAGGCTGTCCTCACCCATACGTTTCGCAGATCACGAGAGCGGCGCCGACCGAGTTTGATGAGAATGCGCGCCGAGTTTTGGAGCCGGGCGAGCCCATGAAGCTCGAAGAGGCGGCGGACTTGCTGAGAATTCGCCGTCGTCACGCCCGCTGGATTCTATCGCAGCCCATCGCGCAAAAAGAGTTGGCGACTCAGCTTCAAGCTCTCAGATCGGGCATGAAAGCACATGCCCTGATGACGGTCGGCGAAATCATGACCGAGCGCGGCGACAACAAGGCGGCCGATCGCAAAGTGAGATTACAGGCTGCGCAGACCATCATCGGCGACGACGCGCGCGGACCTTCCGTCAACGTCAATGTCACCGCCTACGCGGAAATGCAAGCCGGGATCGTCATCCGCCTCCCAGCCAGCGCGCCATCCATGCCGCTCGAACAACAAGCGATCGACGCGGAGGCCAACCCGGCGCCAGCCTCACCCAGCACTCAAGAGAATGGAGAAAAATAGTGGCCTGCATTCTAGCAACCATAGCCGCGCCGCCCGGCATACTCGCGGCGTTCGACAAGCGCGCAGCGGCGCACAATCAGACGCATGAGCAACTGCTCGCACGCGCGGGGGTCACGCAAAACGATTGGGAGGCACTCGCAAGCGCACTCGGCAGCGCAAATGCAGCGAACTTGCGTCGACTGCTCAACGCGAGCCATGCCGCGCTGGCCGTCATCGGGCAATCGACGCAGATACCCGAGAACAGCGACGCGTCCCATAACGGGCCGATCTGCTCACATTTCGGTGATCTATCGTGACCGACGGCGCGCCGCCCGATCGACCGTCGCGTTGGGCGCCATGCGAAAAAGTGGAGCCAATCTACGGCATGGCTCCGCCGATGAATTACGACGACGTGTGGCGCGCGCATGTGGACCAAAATTGGCGACATCGCGGGCGGCCAACCGAAGAAGAAAAACGAGCGAGGCGGCCTCGGCAACGTTCGTTGCGTCGCGTTTGAGATCATCTGCGCAAACAGCGCGAATTAGGAAAGGATAGGAAAATGGAAAATCGCGGGATTGTCAGATTTTGCGTCGGCGGGGAAACGAAAGCTTTCGGCAGCACAAGCAAGCCGAAAGGCATCTTGCAGTGCATTTTGCACACACTTAAAACTCAAGGAGTTACTCGCCAGCAGATTATTGACAGAGGAGTAGACCTGGACGCGATGGAAGAGGCGTTCGCCAGGGTCAACGAGCATCAATTTCAGCTGCTGCTGAATATGAATCATTTCCATCCACAGCAGGTCGTCACGATCGAAGGTCGGGAAAGATTCCATCCCAGCGTGCCGATCGATTCGTGCGACCCAGGCACGATGTTCGGGCGTTTTTGACATGACGACGCGCGTCACGCTTTACGCGATCAATCTGCCGCTGATCTGCACGGACTACGCCGGGCTGCACGATTTCTTGTTGCACAGTCAGGCCGTGCGCGACGCGTTTTCACTTTTCGGAACTCAGTATCTCGTCAAAAGCGAGCTCGACGCGCGCGATCTTGCAGAATTCCTGCGGCCGTTCTTGCCCGGCGAGTTTCTCGTGCTCGCCGTCGAGCCAACGATCCACAGCGGAGTTATGCCGCCCGAGTTGATCGACTGGATAAAAAGCGAGCCTTCACCGCCGCGCGGACCGGATCACGTGCCATCTCCGAAAGATGTCGCAATGCTGCCGTCGCTCGACGTTCTTTTGTTTCACACTGGAAGCGGCAACCATGCGCAAACGCTGGTGAGCGCCGAGCCTCAAGGGAGCGCATAAATGGCCCGCCTGCCGATCCCAGAAGTGACGCCCGTCCTCACGCAGGAGCCGCGTTCCGGTGTTTCCGGCGCCGTTTTCCAGCAGCCGCAGAGCGTCGGTATCGGCGATGGCGCGCGGCTTCTCGCTGAAGGCATCGAAGAGATTGCGAAAGGGGCCGCACAGAAACAAGGCGCGGCCGACGCGCAGGCGGCGCTCCAGCGCGATCCCGATGGCTCCGTCAGCGTCATCGATAACCAGAAGGATCATTTCCTTTTTGGGCCAGCCGGCGAAGCATACGCGCACTCATATCGGGTCGGGACCCTCGCTGCGATGCAAAGCGAGATCGACCAGAGAGCCGTCGAACTTCGCAATCAATTCCGCGACGATCCCCAGGGATTTCGCGCCGCGATGGGGAAGTTTTCCGAGAGCATTCGCGCAAAGTTTACAGGCCAACTCGGGCAGGCGGCGTTCAATCACTCGATACAAGTAGGGCGGCAACACTACATCAACGCGATCGAGGATAGGCGTCAAAAAGATTCGAAGACCTTCTATAACGACACTGTCACGCGCATCGACGACCTTAAGGCTGAGATCGGAAACATCGCTCGCGGGACCGTTGCCGATAATACCGATTTTATCATGAAGTCGCCGCAGTTCGCGCAACTGCGCGCTTACTATCTCTCGCTCGGTGACAATCCCGATTACAATAGCGTGTGGACGCCCGCGAAAGTAGATTCCGAATTACGCGCCGCCCACCAGGAAGCCACAAACGCATGGGTCTATGGAAACGTGCAGCGCATTCGCGACGCGCAAGGCATCGACGCTGCGACGGATTGGGCAAAGGCGAAGATTCTCGACAGCAACACAAATATGCCGTTGGAACATCGGCGGGCCGCGTATAACAACGCCGTGAACTTGATCCAGACGACGACGCAGGAGCAGAAGGCGCAATTGAACGCCTCTCGTGGTATGACCGCAGAAATGGGGCGACGCTTCGCCGAAGGGAGCCCGCCTTCTGACGGTGACGTAGACAGGGCGATCAACGCCGCGCGTAAGGCGTTCGACGTTGATAGCGTCATGCGCCTCGAAGCGATGCGCGAAGTCTACAACGCCCGCCGCTCGTCCAACACGCTTGCGCCGGCCGACCAGGAACGCGCGCTTATCGGGCCGCAGCCTGCGCCTTCGTCGGGCTATTACAACACGCTCATCAAGAAAGAGAGCGGCGGCAATAAGAATGCGCGCGCCAAGACATCGTCGGCCACTGGCCTTGCGCAGTTCACAACGCCGACATGGTCGCAGCTCGCGCGAAATTATCCCGAACTCGGGCTGACGCCCGGAGGCCGCACTGATCCGAAAGAAGTCGCGCGCGCGCTGCCGCAGTTCACGGCGGACAATCAAAAAGTGTTGGCCAACGCGGGCGTGCCGATCAACGATCGCAATACGTATCTCGCGCACTTTCTCGGAGCCGGCGGCGCCGTGAAGTTCGTTCGCGCCATGTCGGCAAATCCAAACGCCAGCGCGGCTGACATCATGCCCGAAGCGGCGAGAGCGAATCGCGCGCTTTTCTTTGACAGGAACGCCGCACCGCGTTCGCTCAAAGACGTTTATGCCATCGCGACCAATGGATTCTCGGGCGACATGACCGCGATGACGAGCGCCAGACCGGCCGCCATCCCGTTCACCACAGAGCAGGTCGCGAGAAACCCCTATCTTGCGAGCCTGTCCTTGCAGATGATCGGGCAGGACGATCGTCGCGCCATTGAACAAGCGCGGGCTGCGATTCCGCTGATCGAAAGCGCCATCAAGATCGGCGCGGCTCCCGACATGGCGACCGTCGCGCATGTGCTCCAGGTCGCCGACCAGCACCCCGAGCTGGGCGACGTTGCGACGAAGCTACGCGCCACTGTCGCCGCCGCGCCAATCGCCATGCAGATCGCCGGCCATCCGGACGGCGGCGCCGCCTACGTCGAGCAGGCCGAGCAGATCGCCGCAGAGAATCCCTCGCTTGCCAGTATCGCTCTCGCGTCCGAACTCAAGGACCAGACCGAGGGCGCGCGCAAGGCTTTCGCCGCCGATCCGCACGCCTATGCCGCCCGGCCGGGCGTCGGCTGGATCGGCAAGGCGCCCGCGCCCATCGTGTCAGCGATCAGCGACCCGCTAAGCGTGGGCGCGGGCGACCCGGTGCAGGGCTTGCACGCCGCCATCGTTCAACGGCGCGACGCCGCCTACAAAATCGGCGGCCGGACGGGACAAGACCCGGCCACGCTCATCTTCACCGACAGCGACGTGAAAAGTGTCTCGGGGCTCCTGCAGCGCGCGGACGGCGCCGGCGCTTCAACGATCCTGCGCGGCCTCGAGGCGGGGCTCAAGCCGGAAGAGCTGCAGGCGCTCGCCGGCCAAAAAGACTTCTCGAACGCGGTCGCCGGGCTCGCGCGATCTGGCGATCCTGGAAAAGTCGGCGCGGCCTACGGGTTTCTCGACAAGCAATGGCGCGAAAATCCCGAGGCGTTCAAGAAAGAGTTCGGCGCTGACATGGCGACGAAGCTCGCCGTGTGGCAGGACAAGATCGCCTTCATGTCGCCCGACCAAGCGACGCGCGAGCTGCAGCGCGCCAACGATCCGTCGACCGCGCGCGCCATGGATGCGCTGCGCGATCAAGCGGACAAAGAAACGAAAGACCTGACGCCGGGGGGCGCGATTTCCAAGGCGTTCGGCTCCTATATCCCGTTCCGCACGCCCGGCGCGCCGGTGAGCTTCGACGCCTCCGCCAGCGGCGCCGCGATGCTCGCCGACTATCGGGCGGCTTATCGCGATCTCTTCGCCGAGAGCGGCGACAAATCGCTTGCCGAGTCGCGAGCGATCGAGCGCGTTCAAACGAAGTGGGGTCCATCCGACGTGAACGGCGGGCGCATCATGGCTTATCCGCCGGAGCGCCACTATCCGCCGGACATAAGCGGAAGCCGCTCCTACATTCAAAATCAGCTCACGGACGCGATTGGCGAAGTCGCCGCGAGGTATCAGCAACAAGGCGTCGATCCGGCAAAAATGCGCGCCGCGCCGCGCGCGCTGGTCGCGGACGCTCTGACACAAGAGGACATTGCGAGCCGAGCGCCGCCGTCCTATCGCGTCATTGTGCAGGACGATAATGGGCGTTGGCTTCCGCTCGAGGCGCGTCCCGGCGTTCCGCTGCGCTTCCGCGCAGACGCGCAAAGCGTGATCGAAGGGCAGACGCAGGATTTCCTCGTGCGCAGGCGGCAGTCCGGGATCGTCCAGGGAGCGATGTAATGCAACGGCTCGTCTGATGACGAAGAAAAAGACCAGCCCTGATTTCACAAGATTTTGGCAAAGGCAACCTCGAATTGAGGTGAACTGTAAGCTTAGCTTGCTTAAGTCAACTGATAAATACTTGCGATTTGCGGCCTCGACCACTGCCGAGGCCGCTGGGCTTAGCCCGCGATCCGCGAGAGCGCCAATATAATCAAGCTTTGCGCAGCTTCGTCATCATCCGCAAGAGCGTATGCCGCCCACAGCTTCAGAATTAGCGCCTGCCTGCGGGTCTCTTTTTCAGATGCGTGAGTGGTGAAGATTACTGACTCCATTATCTCCATTTTTCCTCCAATACGCCATCTAAGTTGACGACGCGTCGGAAGGCTTTTTCGGATTACTCCATCGCGCAACTGTTAAGGCTGAGCTACCTCGCCAATCGCCATACACAAACGCCCTTCCGCTTCCCGTCCATGATGACGCGCCCGCGCATGGCTTGTGTCAGATCGACCGCTCGCCCCGAGCTAATTGCACGCCCCGCCGTTACATCCACGGTCGGGGCGTTCTCTTGCGGCCGTGATGGTCGAACGGCGTCAGGCCGTCAGGCCGTCGAAGAGCTGCGCTGGCGCCGACCAGTGCTCGATTTCTCCGCGGTTATACCGGGCGACCAACTGGATAGGGGCGGGGAATTCATCGAGACACGACCGCCCGTAAATCTTCCTCTCCGCCGTGATGAGATAGCGCAGCGCTTCTAAAAATTCCTCGTCGCTCTTGAAGCGCCGCATAGCGATGGCGAGGCGGGCGTCGTCCTCGGCGTCGCATAGGGGGCCAAACACGTCGTTGTCTACATCGTCTTCGACGGCCGCGTGGAAGACTTGGTAAGCGGCGCGGTGGCGCTTAATCGCGCGGTCGAGCGCGGGGAATTTAGAAGGTGTATGAGATTGTTTAGCCATGTCGAACTCCCATTGTTCGGTGTGGTCAGGCCGGGTCTGGCGTTCCTGCGCCTCGCCCGGCCGCTTCTTATAGCACCGCCCGCAATTTCTGTAAATGATTGAAATTAAAGATAATATTATTATCGAACAGTGGCGCGCGCGATAATATTTTTATTGCGGCGTGCGCCAAGCCATTGATCCCGATTCGAATTCGCGCGTCGACGCCATCAAGGTCGGGGCGTCCATTTTAGCGACAACCCTTCCCCGCCTCTCGCCAATCTCGCCAGATGCGCACGCGCGCTTCGTCCAGCGAGATTTTGCTGGCGCAGACGGCGCGCGCCTTGTGGGCGCGGTCGTCGCATTTGTGGTAAATATGAGTGGATGTAGAAACAAAAAGGAATGGCAAGTGGCGAACGAAAAAAACAATGGAGTCTTCGTTGTGGCAGATAGTTTGAGCTCGCTGCTGCTTAAAAGAGGACTGAGCTCCGGTAATTTGCAAGCAGCTCTTAGCAAACCAACTTCAAATCCATCCCCTTCCTCCGGCGCGACCACATCGCAGGGGAATAGCTCACAAGGTTCAAATGCGAGCAAGCATGGCGCATCGAAGAAGTGAGTGCTGCGACGGACCTTGCATCGGCAACCGGACAATGCATTCAGGCTGCCGCCGCTGTCATTGGCCTTGGTGCGATCTGGTGGCAAATCCGCGAGGCACGGAAAACGTCCGACGTTCAGTCGCTCCAAGTCTTTTTGCGCGATGCAAAGGATCATGAAAACGCTCTGCTGCGGGCGACGACGGAGGACGAGCAGCACCAGGCCTTCATTGAATTTATGAATTTTCTGGAGGCTTATTCCGCCGCGATCAACGGCGGCCTCTTCCCCAAGGTCACATCGGGTGTCGTCCGAGAAAAGATAATCGACGCTGTTACCATGATCGCCGAGGCGGAGGCTTGGCACGGAAAACTTGCCGAAGCGATCACGAGCGAGACGACCTTTCAGTGCCTCAACGCCTTCATGCGAAGAGAAAAACTCGACATTTCTGCGGTTTTTAGAGCTGGCGCCGCTCTCTCGAAATAATCTGCCCGGCCGACCGCAGCACAGTCTAGCGAGTAGACTGATTGGGAATTTGGCTTCGCGCTGAAATTTCCTGACAATTGCGCTACCGTGGAAATGGCGCAGTTTAGTCGAGTTCCTTGAAAAACCGATGAAGCAATTCAACATTAAATCGAGGACATAATGAATTGGAGCGTTGATACGATAATCAAAGCGCCACTTTGGGCGTTCTTTGCAGCGTTCATATTCTCCACAGTTCCGCTCCTAGACATCGATTTTATTAATGAGGCCGGGGCCGCGAAGGAAATTCTAGGAGTGCCCTTAGTGAATATTTCCATCGGCAGTTTTTCGCTCTTCTTAAGTAGCGCTACCGCGCGCTCCTATAAATCAATCGTAGAAAAATTGGGAGCTCTTAAATATACGATGCATTGGCGTTGGACTCTGTCGAGGCTTCCCCATGACGCAAAAGTATTGCTGGGCACTCTAGAAGAGCTGTCGAAGGATTGGTTCTATTACAATCCGAGAAGCCCTGAGATTGCGGCTCTACGCGACCTCGACTTGATACAGGCGGAGTTGATTAGAGAAGACGGGGAAGGTTGGGGCAAGTACGAACTCACTTACGTATACAGGACAGCCTGCGCGAAGCGCAGAGCGTTGTTCCGCTCCAAGCTGAAATATTCTCATGATCGATCGGCAGCCGTCCGGACGAAAATGCAAAAAGCCCTCGAGATGGCATATCGCACTGGCTAGGCGTTCTGATCGAGACCCCCAGACGAATCTCCTGACACGCAAAAAATTTCTGACACACAAAAAATTAAGAGGGGCAAGTCGTGCGGGGGAGTGTCGAGCACGGGATCGACGACCCGTTTTTCCTGCCCCCACCCCTCTCGCGAGCCTCCCCCTCCCCCGTCGAGCGCGAGTGAATTGCGCCCGGAGCGCGGGCTCGTTTAGGCGGCCACGGCGATCTTGCGAACCGCGCCTTCGAGGCGCTCGACCTGGGCGACGGACAGGCGCGCTTCCGCCAGGCGCTTCGTCAGCGGCGGAATCAGCGCGTCATCCGCCACAAGCGTCAGCCGCAGCCCAAGAACGCCCAGCAACGACGACAGCCCAAGGTCGCCCAACGGCTCGCTCTCTTCGAGCAGGTGCGGCGCATCTTCGGGCGCGACGACGAGCTTCATGCCCAGCGCGCCCAATAGGCTTTTCAGCGACATCTCGCCAAAGCATTTCATTCGGCCTGGACCCAGCAGCTTGGCCGAGTATCCCGATTGAACGCCCGCCGCGTCGTCCAGTTCGAGCATCGTCAGGCCGAGCTGACGGCGGCGCTCATCGATCGCGCAGCGTAGGTCGGTCGTCGTCCGGACGATCGTGTAGGGCTCCATGAGACCTCCGCGTGCAAATCAGGTCGCGCGGGAGTCTATGCCGAGCGGGCAGACGATCGCAACCAAATTCGCGGTAGCTATGTGGTAGCTTACACCGAAAACGAAGCCGATCAATTTAGCGTATATCTTTGATTTTACTGGCGCGCCCGAGAGGATTCGAACCTCTGACCTCTGCCTTCGGAGGGCAACGCTCTATCCAGCTGAGCTACGGGCGCAAGCGCGCAGCTTTTCTACAGGAAGCGCCGCCGCCCCGCAACGCCGGCGCCGCCGATGAGACGAACGTCTCCGCCTCGTGCTATGGCGGTCCGCAGGCGTGAGGAATCCTGTTGACCTTTCTCGACCAATGGCTGGAGCGATGGCGCAAAGCGCGTGACAGGCGCGTCGGCGATCCGCGATTTCAGCGCTGGGCGCTGAGCAATCCCGTCACGCGGCGCTTCGCGCGGCGCGGCGCGCGGGCCGGGCTCGATCTCGCCGCCGGCTTCGTCTATTCGCAAGTTCTCGTCGCCTGCGCGCAACTTAAGCTCTTCGACGCGCTGCGCGACGGGCCCTTAAGCCTCGATACGCTCGCGACAAGGCTGGCGCTTTCAGAACCCGCGACGCGTCGTCTGCTGGAGGCGGCCGTGTCGCTTGGCCTGGCGGAGCGGCGCGGCGGCGGATATGGGCTCGGAATGCTCGGCGCCGCCTTCGCCGGCAATCCCGCGGCGCTCATGATCGTCGAGCACCAGCCGCTGCTTTACGCCGATCTTATCGATCCGGTGGCGCTGCTGCGCCAGGAAAAGCGCGGGCGGCTCGCCGACTATTGGCCCTATTCGGACGGCAAGGCGCCGCAAACGCTCTCGGCGCAGCAGGTCGCCCCCTACAGCGCCTTCATGGCCGCAACTCAGCCTTTGATCGCGCAGGAAGCGCTCGATGCTTACGATATTTCGCGTCATCGGCGCCTTCTCGACATCGGCGGCGGCGAAGGCGCGTTTCTTAGGGCCGCCGCAGCGCGCGCGCCGGATTTGCAGCTTGCTCTGTTCGACCTTCCCGCCGTGGCGGCGCGTGCAAAAGAGCGGCTCGAAGAGGCTGGCTTGCTCGCGCGGACGGACATTTATTCCGGCGACTTCCTCAATGATCCTCTGCCTGAAGGCGCGGACATCGCGACGCTCATCCGCATCGTGCATGACCATGACGACGCTTCCGCGCTGAAACTCTTGCGCAATGTGCGCAAGGCGCTCGCGCCCGGCGCGACGCTGCTCATCATCGAGGGCATGTCCGGCGTCAAAGGCGCCGAGCCGCTCGACGCCTATTACGGCTTCTACACGCTCGCCATGGGCCGCGGCGAGCCGCGCCGCGTCGAAGAGATCGAGACCCTGCTGCGCCAAGCAGGCTTTGGCGATTTTCGACTTTTGCGGAATCCGTTGCCGACGCTCGCGAGCATTCTTGCGGCGAAGGCGGCGTGAGGTTGTTCGTCATTGCGACCACGCGCGCAGCGGTGCGGGAAGCAATCCAGATTCGAATGCGCAATTTGTGGATTGCTTCGCCTTCGGCTCGCAATGACGACCATCAATGCGCCCGTCGCCACACGATCAGCCCCGCCGTCGATCCGTCGAGTCCTTGCGTGGATTCGTCCTTGTTCTCGACGATGGGCGCCAGCCGGTTCGCCAGCTCCTTGCCGAGTTCGACGCCCCATTGGTCGAAGGGATTAATGTCCCAGATCACCGACTGAACGAAGACCTTGTGCTCATAAAGCGCGACGAGGCGTCCGAGCGTTCGCGGATCGAGCCGGCGGTAGAGCAGCACGCTCGACGGACGGTCTCCCGAAAAGGTCTTATGCGGCGCAAGTCGCTCGACATCTTTTTCGCTCAGCCCCTGCCCGCGCAATTGCGCCTTCGCCTCCTCTAGCGTTCGACCGCGCATAAAGGCTTCGGCCTGCGCCAGGCAGTTGGCGAAGAGCAGTTCGTGATGATGCTCGTCGGCGGCGGTGGGTTCGGCCGCGACCAGGAAATCGATCGGAATAACATCGGTTCCCTGATGCAGCAGCTGAAAGAACGCGTGCTGGCCGTTGGTGCCGGGCTCGCCGAAAATCACCGGGCCGGTCTTATAATTGACGTGCGCGCCGTCGCGCGTCACCGACTTGCCGTTCGACTCCATGTCGAGCTGTTGCAGATAGGCGGGGAACCGATCGAGCCGCTGGTCATAGGGGATGACCGCATGCGCGCCGCATCGCATGACGTTCCTGTGCCAGACGCCGAGCAGTCCCATCAGCGCGGGGATGTTCTCTTCAAGCGGCGCTTCGCAAAAGTGCCGATCGATATCGTGGCCGCCCTGCAGAAACTGCAGGAAATGCTCCGGTCCGACGGCGATCGCGAGCGCAAGGCCAATCGACGACCACAGCGAATAGCGTCCGCCGACCCAATCCCAGAAGCCGAAGACGCGCGCAGAATCGATTCCGAATTCGGCGACCTTGTCGAGCCTGGTCGAGACGGCGGCGAAATGGGCTTTCACCGAGGCTTCGCCGAGCGCTGCGACGATTCGTGCGCGCGCGCTTCTCGCATTCGCCATCGTCTCCTGAGTCGTAAAGGTTTTCGACGAGACGATGAACAGCGTACGCGCCAGATCGAGATTGTGGAGCGTATCGGCGAGATCGGCGCCGTCGACATTGGCGACGAAATGCATGCGCGGCCCGTCGCCGGCAAAGGGCGAAAGCGCGCGCGACGCCATCGCCGGACCAAGGTCCGAACCGCCGATCCCGATATTGACGACGTCGCTGAAGGGCGCGCCCGTCGCGCCGCGCGCATCGCCTGAGCGAATAGCGCGCGCGAAGGCGAATACTTTTTCGCGTTCAGCTTCAATCAGCGGCCGCATATTTTCGCCGCCGACGAGAAGCGGTCGCGCGGAGAGCTCGCGCAACGCCATATGCATGGCGGCGCGCTTCTCGGTGTTGTTGATCGGTTCACCCGAGAACAACGCGTCGCGCCGCGCTTCGAGATCGCGCGTCTTCGCAAGCGAAAGGAGCAGCGCGATCGTCTCGCGCGTCACTCTGTGCTTGGAGAAGTCGAAGACGAGATCGTCGAGCGCGACGCTGAATTTTTTAAAGCGCGCCGGGTCCTCGGCAAAGAGATCGAGGGTTCGAGTCCGCTCCAAAGCGGAGGCGTGAAACTTCAATGCGTCAAAAGCGACGGCGACGGCGTCCGACATTGGTTTCTCGATGAGCAAGCAACCAGTCCTTTGTAACCGATTCGCGGGCGTCGAAGCGCCGGCCATTGCGCCGCGGCGAAGGGTCCCTAAATTTTTACTGTATTGTGACAGCGGGATGTGAAATCCATATCCGTTCCATGACGGTTTTCTGACAGCAGGACGACGATGAACGCGATTCCCTTCCTCGACGTGCGCGACGGCGGCCCCATCGCCCATGCGACGGCGCGGGTCCATGCGGCTGCGGCGCTGCGCAAGGCTTGTCTTGGCGCGGTGGCGCCCGTCGGCCGCGTGTGCCTGCCGCCGATCGACCGCATTGCGGCGAATTGGCTGAAGCGCTCCGCCTCCGCCTATCGGATGGAGCTTGAGCACATCGTCGCCATTCTCGGCTTTCCCGGCGCGATGACGCTGAACATGTCCTATCTCTTCGCCTGCACCACCCAGGCCTATGAGGACGAGCGCGGCCGGCCGCGTCTGCGGCGCACGCTCGATTGGCCTTTCCAGGGTCTCGGAAGGGCGGTCGAAATCGCCTGGCAGTCCGGCGCGGCCGGCGAATTCTACAACGCCACTTGGCCTGGCGCGGTGGGCGTGCTGAGCGCCATGGCGCCTGGGCGCTTCTGCGCTGCGATCAATCAGGCGCCGATGAAGCGGCGCACCCAGGGCGCGCTCGGCTTCGCCTATGACGCCGCGCTAAACCTGCGCGACGCCTTCGCCAGCGAAGGCGGCTGGCCGCCGGACCATCTGCTGCGCTACGCGTTTGAAAATTGCGCCAATTTCGAAGAGGCCGTCGATTGCATCGCCAGCGCGCCTCTGGCGCGTCCGACGCTCTTCACACTGGCGGGCGTCAGGCGCGGCGAAATGGCGCTGATCGAGCGCACGGAGCTGGAGGCGCGCGTTCTGCGCGGGCCGGTCATCGTGGTCAATGACTGGCAGGAGCCGCAGGCCGGATGGCAGGCGCGCATGAGCTATGAAAACAATTTGAGCCGTAAAGCCGCGATGCGCGCGGTGGCGCCCGACGCCCCGCGCTTTTCATGGGTGCAGGAGCCGGTGCTCAACCGGCTGACGCGTCTCGCGGTCGAAATGTGCTCGGTCGGTGCCGGCGACTTCGCCGCGCGCGGTTACGAGTGCCCCTATGTGAAAGGCCAGCCGGCCGCGGCGACGCAGGACTTCTGCCTGCGCGCTGCGACGCCGACCGCGCTCGCGGCATAGAGCGCGGCTCAGGAAAAAGCGGGAACCGGTTT
>JBFXJV010000007.1:0-21348 GCA_050174515.1 Methylocystis sp. | reverse complement strand
ACTGTTCCAGCTTTCCGAAATTTGGGTCGAAGGCGCCTTCATGCTGGAGTTCCTGGATCCCGCGCAGACCGCCCGCTATCGCGAGGTGGTGACGCCGCAAAACTGGAAACGCATCCTGGAATCGATGCAGAACGCGGAAGCGGCCGCAAGCTGATCGACGCTCGCGTCGCATCCATGCGCCCCTAAAAATATTGCGCGCAGACATGATATAAGGGGCGCTGTTTCGAGGACTTCATGAGCCTATCCGACCTTCCCGTTGCGCCTGTGACGGCGCTTAAGCCTTCGCTCGCCGGCATGACCCGCGCCGAGATCGCCGACTCGCTGCGCGGGCTCGGCTTGCCCGAGCACGAAATCCGCATGCGCGTTTCGCAGATCTGGCACTGGATCTATTTTCGCGGCGCGCGCGACTTTGGCGACATGCTGAACGTCTCGAAGGCGCTGCGGGCGCAGCTTGCCGACGCCTTCGCGCTGCGCATGCCGGAAATCGTCGAGGAGCAGATTTCTGCCGACGGCACGCGCAAATGGCTGCTGCGGCTGGAGCCGGTCGACGCCTTCGACAAGGGCGCGGAAGTCGAATGCGTCTATATTCCCGAAAGCGACCGCGGCACGCTTTGCGTCTCCTCGCAGGTCGGCTGCACCTTGAACTGCAGCTTCTGCCACACCGGCACGCAGCGGCTGGCGCGCAATCTGACCACGGCCGAGATCGTCGGGCAATTGCTCGTCGCGCGGCAGCGACTCGGCGATTTTCCCGATCGTGAGCGGCCGACCGACGGTCTCGTGCCGTCGGGCGAAGGCGTGCGCGCCGTCTCCAACATCGTCTTCATGGGGATGGGCGAACCGCTCTACAATCTCGACAGCGTCATGGCGGCGGTCGAGGTCATGGCCGACGGCGACGGGCTTGGGCTCTCCAAGCGGCGCATCACCGTCTCGACCTCCGGCGTCGTGCCCCAGATCGAGCGGCTCGGCGCCGAATGCGGGCCGGCGCTGGCGATTTCGCTGCATGCCGTGCGCGACGAATTGCGCAATGAACTCGTGCCGCTCAACAAGAAATATCCGATTCGCGAACTGCTGCAGGCCTGCCGCGACTATCCCGGCGCGTCGAACGCGCGGCGCATTACCTTCGAATATGTGATGCTGAAAGGCGTGAATGACTCGCCCGCCGAAGCCAGGGAGCTGGTGCGGCTCCTCAAAGGCCTGCCGGCGAAGATCAATCTCATTCCCTTCAATCCCTGGCCCGGCGCGCCTTATGAATGTTCGGACTGGGAGACGATCGAGCGCTTCTCCGACATCGTCTTTAGCGCCGGCTACGCCAGCCCGGTGCGCACCCCGCGCGGCCGCGACATTCTCGCCGCCTGCGGACAGCTGAAGAGCGAAACGGAGAAGCTTCGGGCGAGCGCCAGGATGGCAGCGGGGTAACCTCTTAACGCTCCCACGGCGGTAACGCTCCAGACGCAAACTGTTCGACCGCTCGGATTGGATCGAAATTATCCCAGAACTCGGCTCGCTTCCGATACCGTTCGATCAGCCGATCGTAGGTCATTATCGTCAAGCCTTTGTCCTTTGTTGCCTGCCGCCGCAGGCGATTAAACTCGTCGTTGACATTGGCTCGTCTTCCGACGACCAGCCAAGTCCATATGCCTGCAATATCCCCTAGCCCTAGCCCACTCGGTCGTGGCCGGATGGCGTAATCACGATTTTCCTCCACCCACATATGCCAGTCTTGTAGCTGCTGAAGGCCGTCTCGCACTCGTTCCGCGAACTGGCCTTTCCTCGTAACAAGCTTTGCGTTGGCTGGTTCAAGCTCTACGAAAGTCCAGAAGGTGCCTCCTGAAGTCATCTCAGGTAGCAAGAAGTCCGAAATGTACTCGCTTCCAAAGCGAAATTTGGGAATTACATAGTGGCAGTGCGGAAGCTGTTCGGACAAGAAGAAAGGGTTCGCGGCGAGAAACTGTTGAATGGCTTCTTCCTCATCGGGACTCCTTTCAAGGAGCTCGACAAACGCATCACAAATCGCGGTTGCGCCACCAACGGGTCTCGAAACTACTTGCTTCTCGAGCCAGGCCCAAGTGTTTGTCATGAGACTTCATCTTTCGAAAGAGTTTAAATCAATTGGTTGATTGCGCCTGCCCGCCTGCCAAGCGTAACCCGCCAAAGCCGCAAGCGCCACGGAAATGGCGACGTTCCAATTCGCCAGCGTCAGGCCGAAAATCCACAAATTCGGCTCGTCGCAGCGCACGACTTTCGTCGTTTGAAGCTGCTTCATGAAATCGGCGACGGACGGCGCCGTCGTCAGCAGCCCTGAACAATCGGAGGGCCCCGAGAAAATCTTCCACTCGACGCCCGAATGATAGGCTGAAAGGAGCGCGTCGCCGGCGAAGAGCAGCGCCATCAGCAGGAAGGCCGCGCGTGACAGACGCTCCCTGCCCGTCTGCGCGGCAAGGGCGGCAAGCGGCGCGAGCCCGAAGGCCGCGTAATAGGGAACGCGCTCCTTGTAGCAAAGCTCGCAGGGCAGAAAGCCGAGCGACTCATAGGCCCAGGCGCCGCCAATCGCCGCAACCGCCGCGGCGAGAATGAGGAGCGAGGCGTTGCGGGGCGCAACGATGCAATCGAGAAGGCTGCGCCAAGTCATTCGGCTGACCAAGTCATACGTCCGGGCCGACCGTTCAAAACATCTTGGCGGCCAAGGCGAAGCCGGCGACGACGATCATCGCCAGCGACGCCATGAACAGTCCGAAATGGCTCTCGAGTTTCGAGCGGATGGGATCGCCGAAACGATTGATCGCCGCCGCCAGAACGAAGAAGCGCGCGCCCCGCGTCAGCACCGACAGCAGGATGAACAGCGGAAAATTATAGGCAAGAAGCCCTGAGACGATGGTCACGAGCTTAAAGGGAATCGGCGTGAAACCCTTGACCAGAATGAATATTGCGCCCCACTGCGCGTAGAAGGCGCGCAGCGCCTCCATCTTCTCGCCGTAGCCATAGAGATTGATCAGCCACTGGCCGATCGTGTCGTAGAAGAGCGCGCCGAAAGCGTAGCCGAGCGCGCCGCCCGCGACCGAGGCGACGGTGCAGATGCTTGCGAAATACCAGACCTTCTTCGGCTCGGCGAGCGTCATCGGCACGAGGATCACGTCGGGCGGCACGGGAAAAAAGGAGCTCTCGGCAAAAGCGATGGCGCCGAGCGCCAAAGGCGCGTGCCGGCTCGAGGCGAGCGACATGGTCCAGTCGTATAGCTTTTTCATTCGTTTCCGGGTGTTGGGGCGCCCATCGCGCATAGCACGTATCGTTTAAAGAAAGAAGTTTCGCGGGTTGACGGGCGCCGAGGCGCGGCTAATATCCGCGCCGCTTCGCCGGCTCCCGCCGGCCAAAGCCCCTGTGGCGGAATTGGTAGACGCGCTCGACTCAAAATCGAGTTCCGCAAGGAGTGCTGGTTCGACTCCGGCCAGGGGCACCAATCACATCGATTTTATCGCATTATTCCAAGTCGTTACGACGAACAATCTATTCAGTCCCGCGCGCCGCATGATTTCGGCGCCCTTGTTGTCAATAGTTTGGGCCCAGCGACGCAATTGTTCGGCGACACGGCCGACTCTTACGCAGATACCAGAGTCGGTTGGACAGCTGGCGGTGGACTTGAATGGATGTTCATGCCCAACTGGAGCGCGAAGGTCGAATACTTATACTACGATCTGGGTACCGTGAATTATGCTGCCGGCTTGCTGGTGGGCGCTCGTGCCGGGGCGCCGCGTTATGGCGTCGCACCCCAGATCAGTCGACGTTACAACGGCAACATTGTCCGCGCCGGCATCAATTACCACTTCAACTGGGGCGCGCCCCCGGTCATGGCGAAATACTGACGAACGAATCTAATCCTCATCGTTTCGACAGTGAGAAAGCCCGGTTCGCGCCGGGTTTTTTCCTTGCGGCGTCCGCGCGCAATCATCGCTTCGACGAGCGCGAGCCTGAAGCGCTCGGAAATCGCACTTGCATTCGGCCTCAAGCGATCGCTCGTCGGTCAAAGGACGATGGTCTCTGATGCGATTGCCAGCTGGTTCCAGCTTCTTGATGCGCGCGAGCTTGGCCCGGCTCATTCGAGACCGTTCCGCAATATGCTCGCCACCGCATCGGGCGTCGCCGATCAGATCGCTATCCGAGATTGCGGCGACAATCCTTCGGGGACGCCGCTATCTTTCAAGCGGTGGATAGGCAGTTCTCCAGGCTTCGCGCGCAAGAGACTCGCTTCCGGGCGTCAAATCTCCTCTTGCAAATGCTGCGTTTCGGGCGGCGCGCGCTCTCCTAGCGCCCATTGGCGCCGAGCGGGCGCGGCGCGCCGGGCGCGTTGGGATGTTTCGACGGCTCGAAAGCGTCGCCGCGACGGATTTTCGGGCGCCGCAGTCCCTCGCCGACTTTCACTGTCGCGGAGACGGTCGTCCGTCGCGGCGCGCTCGATTCGACGACGACGCGTTTGGTTCGCTCCGACGCGCGTTCACCGGTTTGCGCCGACTGCTCTGCGGTCTCTGCAGACTTGGCGGCGACGTCGCGTTGGAGCCCTTCGACCTGGCCGGCGAGCGCTCCGATCGCGGCGCCTGTTTCCGTCTTCATCGCGTCGATGCGCTTGCCAAGATTCTCGACGGCGTCTGTAACCGGCGTCGCCGCCTGCGTCGAAGCGCGCATCGTCTCCATTTCGGCGCGCAGCGCCCTGATCTCCTCTTCCATTTTCTGCGTCGTGCGCAGCAAGGCGGCGCGATCGGCGCTGTCCTGCATCGCCATCGTCCTGACGAAGCCAGGCATCGCGGCAAGCGTCGGCCATGCGGCTTCGGCGATCAGCCAGCCCGCGAGACCTGCGGCGCCATAGACCAGGGCAGCCCAGAGAAGCCGAGACCCGTAGATGACGGCGTGTTTGAACGCCGCGAGCGGCCTTCGCGCTGCACGCGTTTCGGGATCGTCAGAGTCTTTTGCAGCGATCGCCGCGTCCGCTCGTTCCGCTCTCAGATCCGGACCGTCGGCGGCCGGAGTCGCGGCCGGGCTGAAGTCGAGGGCGGCTATTCCCATTTGCTCGGTCATGGAGAAGGATCAGATTGATGCAAGGTTTCCGAACGTCACGCCGAATGCTTGACAATCAATTAACGCGGGTCGCGGCCGGCGCTGCGACCACGCCCGCCCATCGCCCCTTACAAGCGACAGGACCTCGCACAGCTGTCACGCCGTCGCCTCGTCCCCGGTCTTCTCGGCCAACGGCGCGCATTTCTTGAAAATGACGTTCAAGAGTCGTTCGGCCCTCTCGAACGACTGCGCTTCCTTGTCGTTCTGCGCTGGCTCGAGTGAGCAACAGTCTTTCCCAGTGAACAGCCGATTGGAAATATGATATCCGAGCGCGCGATAGACTTCGAACTGTTCCTCGCTAAAAAATTGGTTCAGCGTGGTTTCATGCGGGAAGTCAGGATTGCGTTTTTTATAATCGGTGACGTAGTCGTTTTCGTCGCCGGTCAACGAGGCTTTCAGATAAATCAATACGCCCGTTTCCCCGTCAGTCGCCGGTTCGGGATATTCGATGATCCCGATCGCCGCATGCGGGCCGGGGTTCATGGTCCGCCCCTTTTCCGCGGCGATTTCATCGCTTGCCTGTCTCGTGTGACGCTTGATCTCGCCCCAGGGCAGGCGAATGCGAATGCCGAGGTCAATGCGGGCGAGTCGCTGGAGCTGCACAAGCGAGGGAAAGTCCATTCCCACGTCAGCTTCGCCGTCGACGACGATGATGACCGCGGCGCGCCGGCGGAGCAATTCATAGACGCCGAGATTGTCGATGTGGCCGCCGTCGCTCAGGAAGACATATCTGAAAGTTTCCCGGGTGCGAAAGAAAGCCTCCGCGAGGAAGTATCGTGGCCGAGGCCAGTTTGCGCGTTTACCGAACTTGCTCAGCATTTTCGGATTCGGGAACCATCGCCCGAGGCGTACGTTGAGCAGCGCCAGCGTAAAGGCGAGCGGACGCAAGGAGGCGATTCCCATATTGGGCGCCGCCGCCGCCCCAGAAATCGCCATGGCGGTGCCGAGGTCCCCGGTCCAATAGTCCTTCGCAGCCGTCGTTTCGACATAGCCGGTGACTTCGCTGCCGACAAAATTGCGGCTCAGCAGAAAGAAATCTCCGTTGCGGCCGCGGCGATTGGCCCTGGGCGAACCGGGCACGTTGAGGGTCGTATTGATGAGGTGATAAGGCGTGTCGACCTTTGAAATATCGGTCAGCATGAAATCATTTGCGGCGATATTCTTGTTCTCATTTATGTCGTCCCACTTTTTTGTAGGATCAAAGAGAAAAGCGTCGACCAGCCGATCCCGGTAGAATTGATGCAATGAATTCGCGTTGACGTCGATAAAATACCAAACAAAAAGGAAAATCGGGAGCGCGATTCCAAGATAGACGATCACTGAAGGCGTGATGTGCGCGCCCCACGCGCCCGATACGATCGAAGCCCCGGTGGCCCGTTCAGCAACGCCGAAGAGCGACTGAAGAAATTCGGGAGCGCGCGGGTAATTCCAATGGTCGGCCGACGTCGAAATTCCCCAATATGAAAGCAGTATATAAACCACCCATAGACCCAAGGGGACGAAGAGCGCGACGACATAGATCACAAGCTTGCTCGCAAGCTTAACCGCCTTCTCGGTCAGCTTGTGCTTTTTCTGGTCGACCGCTGACTTTGCGATAAGATTCATAAAGGGCACGACGATCGGGCTCGCCGCCGCCGCGATCATCGAATAGTATTTTGACAAATCGAGAATGCGCTTTGCGATCGCGCCGCTCGCGCCGCCTTCGTCGAACTGGGCAAGGATAAACTTCGGCTGTATTTCAATGATAAGCGCCGCCAAAACAAGAGTGACGATGGCGCCGAACGCCGAGGCGATCGGCCGGCGGATGTCTTTTGGCGGCCCATGCGCCGCCAGTGCGTAGACGATCAGCAGTCCAGCAAAGAACAAGGTCGCCGCGGTCGTGATTGGGATCGGGTTGTCGCCCAGAAGCCCAGCCAAACCGCCCCCAAGAAACCCTCTCGAATCCAGATCGCTATATGTCGGGATAAAGAAGATGGTGAGGGCCGCCAGCGCTAGCAGGATCGGAAAGGCGATGAGCGCGCCGGAGAGCAGCCCTCGAAAATAAATCGCCACGAAAACGGGAACCGACTTTAGCCCTTTGGGCACGAGATAGCGCGAATTATCCCGAATATGCTTGGTGTGGCGGGTTTCTCCATCATAGCTGTTCGCCGGATCGAACGGAAACTTGCCTTTGTCCTTTGACATGGCGAGCGTCATCGCTGAGCCAATGTAGCCGCCGCCCGACACGGTTGAAAGATAATCCAACCGGTTGATCAATCGGGCGCTGTCGAGACCCTGCAGCGCGCCCATGCAGAAGGCGGCGCATCTCACGCCGCCGCCGGAAAGCGCCAGGCCGACGATTTCATGGTTCGTCGTGGGCTTATTTTCGGCGGTCGAAATTTCAGATCGGCCCAGTGTTCCCCGGCGCTCGTTGATATCTTCAATCTCCTTTGCAAAAACCTTCGAAAAATCCTTTGTGCCGTTCGCAGTCATAGTCGGCTCCAAGAATTGGCGATAACATCGCATTACTTCGCAATTGTCGGCGCCCGTTCGCATCGCAGCCGCGACCGCCGTCGCCAACTTTTTAAATCACAACGCCGCCGACCGACAAGCGACCCGTGCGGGGCTCAGAGGATTGCGGCGAAATTTCAGGCGCCGTGGGCGGTTTTACCCCTGTCGCCGCGATATCTTCTCCCGCCAGCCATCGTTTACGCTTTCATAACGGGATGCTGCTCCCCTCATTCGCCGTTCGATAGTGGTCGCGTGAGCGAGGAGCAACGCAATGGACGAGCCAGGCGCGCCAAACGAGACTGCTGCCGACGGGGAGAAGCCAACGCCCGAAGAGACAGCTGCGCCAGCCGGCATTGAGACCGACGTCGCAATTTCGGCCTGCGGGCCCGCGACATTGCTCTCCGCCTGCGAGACGTCAGACGCGCCGGGAAAGGTCGAGATCAAGATCAATCTCGGATTTGACGACCAAGCGCTGCAAGACCTTCTGTCTTCGGTCAAAGGCGGGCTTCGATTGCAGCCACAGACGGCGGACTACATCAGCCTGAGCGCGCCTCTTAAGGAAGAGGGGTTCGGAATTTCCCGAAGCCGCGCCGGCGACGATCGCGGCATCCGAATTTCTCCGATCGCGCTGATGTTGATTTTCGCGGTCGGATTCGGATTGAAACTGCAATTCCGCGACTTCCATTTTCCGCTGTTTCCCGATCAGGCGGCGTCGTCGCTCAAATCTTTGGTCGACAGGATCGTCACGTCCGAGTCGCAGGGAATCGCCGACGCACGAAACAAATATTCTTCCGCGGTCGGTCTGGGACAGTTCATCAACGCCACATGGATGGAGCTGATCAGGAAGCACCGTCCCGACCTCGCCGGCGCGATGAGCGACAAAGAGATACTCGACTTGCGCAAGGACCCCGAACTATCGAGAGAAATGACCGCGCGCTACGTCGAACAAAACAGCTCGATCCTGTTAAAGAAGGGTCTGCCCGTCACGCCCGGATCGCTCTATCTCGCGCATTTTGCCGGACCGGGCGGCGCGGTGGCGCTCCTGTCCGCGCCGGAAGAAGTCGACGCCGCGACGGTGATGGCCAGCGTCGACGGACAGCCGGCCAAAGCGCGCGAAAGAATCGTCAATGGAAATCCGTTCCTGAAGGGCTTCACCGTGAAAGACCTCAAGAATTGGGCGCATCTTAAGATGCAGGGGATCGGCCTGGATCTTTCCGCGCCGACGCAAGAGAATTCGCGGCGGGATTGATCTGAAAACTCGATATCCATGCGGGTGGGCGGCCGGCGTAGAGCCGCCGTCACGCAGAAACCGTTTCCAACAGATTCTGCGTCGATTCTCTCCACGATAGCGCCGGCAGCGGATGCGCATGTTTTTTCGAAGCGAGAGTTTCAACTATCCGCTCCTTCAGCGACTCGGGGTCGAGCACATTGAAATAGGTTATCGAGTCGCCTCCGACCTCATGAAAGATTTCGATGTCGCTCGCAATCACAGGGGCGCCGGCATGCGCCGCCTCGATGAGGGGCAATCCAAATCCTTCGGCATAGGACGCGCAAATAACGGCGCGCGCGCTGCGATAAAGAGATTGCAATTCGGCGTCGCTCGCGTCGCTGAGCCAAAACAATCGCCGTCCATGCTCAGGATGCTCCCGCAGGCGCCGCTCCAGGGCGGTTGTGTTCCAGCCAGGTCGACCGACAATCGCCAATGTCGCATCGACGCCCGCAGCCCACAGTTTTTCAAAAGCGGCAAGACATAGCGCCTGGCCTTTATTCGGGGCGAGCGTTCCGACGCTGAGGAAGAAGGGCCGTCCGGCATCGCCGATGGCGCGCACGCGCTTTGTTGGCGGCGACTGAATATAATTCGAAAAATCCGCGCCCAGCCACCATACCCGTAAAGTCTGTCCGTCCTTGCGCACCAAGCTGCGTTCGGCGCAATAATTCTCATAGGCGCGCGCGACGCTGTGCGAAATGGCGACGATGTGGTCCGCGCCAAGGATCACGCTCTCAAACCATTTGCGAAAGCCGATTTGCAGCGAATAGGGAAAGGCCGCGGCATAAACCAGGGGAAACAGATCATAGAGACATACAATGATCTCTCCGCCCTGAGCCCTCGCCGATTCCATCACCGAGTCGTATTCTTCGACAAAGATCCATCCGGCGTCCAGCAAGAGAAATTTGTCGCCGGGCTCGATCGCGACCGGCTGCGGCTGCGGCGCGTCGCGCAAAAAGAAGCTCAGTCGGCCGTCGACGATCGCGACGGGCAGGCCGCGGCCGCCGTCGATGGATGTTTTGGCGACCTCCCGCACGACTCGCTGAATCCCGGTCTTCACGTCGGCGCGCAAAGTCGTGGTTACGTCGATCAATAGCCTTCCGCGGCAGGATTTCGCAGCGCTCGGCTCGACGATCATCCAGTCGGGAGGCCGCTTTGGTTGCGTCTGCGGCGCCGCGCCGACCCATCCGCGAACAACGCGAATGAAGCGTGAGGCGGTCCAGTAAAATTCGCGCGCACGGTCATACCCCCATCTCAGCCGTGCATCGAGGGGCTGGCCGCCGCGCTCGCAGACTTCGCTATAAAGCTGCGAGAGAAGATAGGCTCCGATCTTATCTTTTGGCGCAAGGACGTCATTGCTGGCGAGCGCGTCGCCTATCGAAGTCGCGTCGAGCTGATAGGCGTTTTCGCGCAGCATCGTGACCAATATCGCGCTTGAGTCGCGCCAACGCAGGACGGGGAGGCTGCTATGCGTCTCCATCCTTTCCTCACTGACCTCGCCTATGCGGGCCGCCAGCGCCTCGGCGTCGAGCAGATCAAAATAGACCACGTCTTCGCCGCCGACTTCGCGAAAGACCGGAATATCGCTCGCGATGACTCGCGCGCCGTGATGCGCCGCTTCGATCAGCGGCATGCCGAATCCTTCGACGAAGGACGGGAAGATCAATGCGCGCGCGCGCGGATAGAGATGGGAAAGATCGGCGTCGCTCGCATCGTCGAGCCAGAACAGCCGACGGCCGAATTCCTGATGCTGCCGGATGCGGCGCTGCAGCGCGCGCGTGTTCCACCCAGGCCGGCCGACGATGACGTAACGCGCGTCGCTGCCTTGCGACCAAAGAAGTTCGAAGGCGTCCAAAGCGATCGGATAGGCCTTGCGCGGTTCGAGCGTGCCGACGCTCATAAAAAAGGGCGTCGGCGCCGCGGCGATTTGCTCGGCCAATTTCGAAGGCGCCTTTTGTGCGTCCCCGCCAAAATCCGCGCCAAGCGGCCACCAGCCGATGCGCATATTGGCGGGCGGCGCGAGCCGCTCTTCGCGCAGATAGGCGACAAGGTCGTGCGCGACGCTTTTCGAAATGCAGACGATCGCGTCGCACCGCAGCAGAACCTTTTCGAACCAGGACGCAAAGGGCGCGCTGTTCTTCAACGCGGTGGCGGCGGGATAGCGCAGCGGGATGAGGTCATAGAGACAGCCGACGACTTCAGCGCCGGCAACGTGCGCCGCATCCAGCAGCGGCGGATATTCGTCGACAAAGCCCCATCCGGAATCGAGAAGGAGCAGCGTATCGCCCGATTGCAGTTCGACCGCGTGAGGCAAATTCTCATGTTTGAACTGGCTATGGAGCCGGCCCCTTTCGAGATAGACGGGAATAGCATCGCCGCTCTCAACGCAAGCGCGCGCGATTTCGCGCACGACGCGCTGCACGCCCGAATGACCGCCGAAGCGATGCGTCGCCGTCATGTCGATGAGCAGCCGATTGCGCTCGGCAGGAGCGGGAATCTCGCCTTCGAGCCGCGTGCGCAGCGCTTCGGCTTGAGCTGCGTCTGGCGTGCGCCACCGTCCGTCATGCAGGCGGCTAAGGCCAAAGAGCCGCGAGAGCGTCCAATAGAGCTCAACCCCCTTCCCGTAAATGAAACGCGTGCGCGGATCGACGTCATTCTGCTCGAGATCGCACAGCTCGCGATTGAGTTCCTTGAGCAGATACGCGTCGATTTTTGCTTTCATTCGGTCCCCGGGCGCGCGTCGCGCCGCCACGTTATCCTTGCGTTGCGCAGCGTTGGTACGGCAGGTTGCCGCCCATGACAAGGCTGACCCGTCAATGACGCTTTGCGCCTCCGATATCCGCTTTTCAGTGGCGCCGATGATGGATTGGAGTGAATAAATCTAAATTTCAGAAGTTTGAACTGGCGCGCGTGCAGTTCGTGTGCGCTAACCGTTCGCTTTTTGGCCGTCTCGATCGAAAGCGTACCGGTATTCAGGCTCTGGGAATGCCAGATCTCCGGCGCCGCCGCCAAGCCCGAACCCGGCGGAATCGACCCAGGGAAGTGCGCGCAGTTCCGAAAGATTGTCCCGACCGTTCCGGATCATCGCGTTCAAAGCGTTCAGAAAACGCCCGGCGGCCCCCTCCCCCATCCCAAACTATCCTTCGAACTCGTCTCTACTCCGACGCAGCATTGGCGCTCGCCAATGGTGCGGCCGCCATCACGGACGCCAGACATCGTCGAGCCAGTCCGGACAGTCGCTGAAAGCCAACTCGTCTCCACGCTGCATGGGAAGGTCCGACCAGGATATGGTTCTAGCTGACGGACTGATTTAAGCCCAGCTTGTGCATTCGCCGAGGTTCCGCTTCCAGTCCTCCTCAGAATCGATAGCCGACCTTCGCCATCACCGTGCGCGGCGCGCCAGGAAAGTAAATTCCTGAGCTTGACGTCTGCTGATAATAGCCATTGCTGATCTGTCCGATATAGGCCGTGTCGAAGACGTTCAGCACCGCGAGACTGGCGTTGAACGTCCCGAATTCGAAGGTCCTTTCGTAGCCGAAATTGAGATCGAGCGTCGCATAGCCAGCGACGGGCTGAAACCCGGTCGTATCTCCGGAACGCGAGCTGACGATGTGGACGATCGGCGTGAAGATGAAGTCCAGGAAGCGCAGATTGCTGCCCACCGTCGAAATCCAAAGGGGCACGTCCGGCAGTTGCCGCCCCTTCACCTTATTATTGAAGCGCGTGAGCAAGGACGCGGTCGCATAGGTGGGAAGGTCCTGGACGAAGACGGCGCGCTGATAGCCGATAGAACCGAACAGGTCGATACCCTCAATCGGTGAAAACTGCCCGAGCGCCTGGGCGCCGTAGCTTTCACTTTCGCCGACATTCTGACCAAATGACGCTCCGATGCCGGGATCGTAGACGACAGCCTTGTTGTGGTTTCGCGAATAATAGACGGTCGGTTGGATGTAGCCCGCTCCAAACCATTCATTGAAGACCAATCTGGCGCCGACGTCGACCATCGCAGCTGTTTCCGGCCGCATCGCTCGCCAAACCTGGTCGGCAGTAATTCCGTTCTTCAAGAAGGTCGCGTTGTTTTGCTGGTAGGCGGGCCACACGTCGAAGGACGGTCCGCCGTAGCCGCCGCCGGCGCTCACCCTTAGCTGCAAGTCCTTGGTGACGTCATAGGCCAGAGCGCCGAAGGGCAGAAATGTTCCGACAGTGAAGCTGTTGACGCTCCGCGCTGGAATGAAGCTCGGCGACAAAGCGAGCGCCATGTCGAAGGGGAATGCGCCAAGTCCCGTCGCGGTGCGCGCGTCGATGCCGGCCATCGTCTCCCAATTGTAGCGAACGCCGCCAGTCGCATGCAGCGGCCCGAAATCGCGCGAGGCGACGCCATAGACGGAATTATTAATGTGGGCTCCCGTCTGCTGGGCGAGAATTGACCAATTCGGGTTCGTCAATCCGCCAAGAACATTTGGCGCATACATCTTCCAAGCGGTCGGCGGACCGGGCAGGTTCTGCACGCCATACCAGTGGCCAAGCTTGACGTCGGTTTCCAGAATGCGGGACTGGAGCTCGCTCGTAACCCCGAAGCTGTCGTGATTGATCAGCCAGTTGCGAACCATGCCGTTCGCCATGCCGTCCAGATAATATCCATCCTCCCGGAAATAATAAGGCTTGACGACGAGATGCGTCGCATCGTTGAGCGTCAGTGTGAATTCGCCGAGCGCGGTCCAGCTGTCGAAGGATTGCAGATTATAGTTGTAGTATTTAGTTGCCCAGGCCGGAACCCTGCTTGAAACTGGCAGGAAATTATAGAAGCGGTTCGCATCTAGGAAGGTCAGCTGATTGTAGTTCAAACCGGCATATGTATTGGCGTTATAGCTGCTCTTGGCGACGAAGACCTTGGCCTCGAAATAATCCGTCGGCCGTGTTTCGATGCCGACAGCAAAGCCGGCCTTTCCCTGCGGCGCTTTGCCGGGTCCGCGCCAGGCATGCGCGTCCGTCCAGGAGCCGGACAGGAAGAATTTGGTCGTGCCGTTCAGGAAAGCCCCTGAGTCGATGCGAGCGAAGGTTCTAAGAAAGCTCGCCGAGCCGACAGACTGAGAAGCCTCCGCGCCAAATTTGTCGGAACTCCATCTGATGCGCGTATCGATGACGCCAGGCAATGTAAAGTAGGAGTTGATGTTTGAGGGAACAGGCCCCTGGTAGAGGTCAACGCTCGACAGATTTTCGCTGTCAATCATCATCGTGGAGCCAGGACCAGGATTGATGCCATTGATCGGCAGTCCGTCTACGAGCGTGATGCTGTTGCCATGCTGGCTCACCTCGCCGCGAATGCGTATGCCTTTGAACGTGCCAGGAAGATTCGCAAGGCCGTAGGGATCGATCGGCGGCGCGTCCACTGACGGCAGATAGCCGACCGCACGAATCGGATTGGTGCCGCCGCCGCCGGTCGCAAGCTGAATGCCGCGGGTATCGACGCGATAGGTCGTGGAGGGCGCTTCCGGGACAACGCCGATGACGGGACTTCTCTTTGGAGTTGGGCCGCTTGAACGTGGCGACGGCTCAGTGCCGCGTTCGCCGCCGGCGCCGCTTGCGCCGATCGTTATCGGCGGAAGATCGGTTTGCGCGGTCACGCTCGCTGTAAGGAGAAGCAACGCCGCGATTGAGACTCCTGCCCTCAAGGCGCCGATATTGCATTTTCGAGATTTCAGTATGCGAGTCATTTGACGTCCCCGGCCGCGCGCCTCTGAGGCGCTATATACTATATATACATATTGATAGCTGAGGGCGTATCACAAGAGTAAATTTTGGACGCAAATTCAATTGATTCCGAGTGTTGCGGCGCTGCAACAATTTGTCGTCTGCATGAGCAGATCGCCTAATTAATATTCGCGTGCGCCGCCCCCCATCACTTCCGATCCGCCGAAAAGCCCGTCGCTGCGGGCGAACTCGGCAGTTTGCGCAGCGGCGGCCGACCGTGAAACCGCCAAATATTTGCACTTGTCGATCGGCTGAACCAAAGATATTGATCAGTCGCTATGTGTTTTATCTAGATAACGTCTGGCAGGTGGTCCCGATATGCGATTTGGCGTTTTCTGCACATATGAGAATCCGCGGAGCGATTATCGACTCTGCTATGCCGCGCAAACGGAACTCGTTCGTCGCGCCGAGCTTCTCGACTTCGACGAAGCCTGGATCGCCGAACATCATTTCGATCCCGACGCGGCAAGCCCGTCGATCCTGGCGCTGCTCGCCTATCTTGCAGGCGTCACGACCAGGATTCGCCTGGGATCCGCGGCGGTGTTGCTCGCCTTTCGCAATCCGATTCAGGTCGCTGAGGACGTTGCGACAATCGATCTGCTATCGGAGGGCCGCTTCGATTTCGGCGTCGCCAAAGGAGGCCCCTTCGCTCTACAGAACAAGCATTTTCTTGCGGGGCAGAATGTCACGCGCGATATGACGCTGGAAGCCTTAGAGCTCGTCAATCGGCTTCTGTACGAAGACCGCGTCACTTTTTCGGGCGACTATTATAAGGTTGATGAAGTCGCGCTCGCCCCCAAGCCTGTGCAAAAGCCGATCCCGACCTATGTCGCGACGACGACTCCAGCGGCGATAGAATATGCGGCGCGGCGCGGCTTCGGAGTGATGGGCGCCTCGCCCTTCCCGCTGCAACGGATCATACAGCTCGTTGACGCCTATCGGGCCGCTGCGCCCGGCGTCGACCCACGTCTGGCTTTAGCGCGGTTCTATTACGGCGCGCCGACCCGCGTCGAAGCTATGGCAGAGGCTGTTCCCTTCATCAGGCGCTTCTCTGAGCGCATGAGCGGAATCTTTTTAGCGCGCGGCGAAAGCGCCGCGAATTTCAATCCAGATGACATCATCGAACGTTCGCTTATCGGCGGCTTTGACGAGCTGCGCGATAAAATTTCTTCACTTCACGAGCAGACTCGGTTTCGCTCGCTGCTGCTCAAACCCACCTCGCTTGACGCTGACAAGAACCTGCGCGCCCTCGACGATTTCGCCAATCACATCCGTCCCTTTCTACCTGCCTCAGCGCAACTGGAACAAGCCTCATGAAATGGCGGTCGATCGCGCTCCTGGCCTTCTTTCTGATCTTTCCGGCGACGCTGTCCGCCGTCGCTCGAGAGATCGTCGACATCGCTGGCCGCCATGTGACAATCCCTGATAAGATCGACAGAGTTTACGGCTCCTCTCCGCCTGTCACCCTGCTGCTCTACGCCCTGGCCCCAGAATACATGATCGGGCTGAACACGCCATACTCGACCAGCGTGCCCAAACTTCTGCGCAAGGAAATCGTTGCATTGCCTGCGCTCGGCAGCCAATCGGGCATGGGCCGACAATTCAATCCGGAAGAAGTATTGAGCCGAAGGCCAAACCTGGTCATCGCGTGGCTGGACCGTTTCGTCGACACAGCCAAAGCCGAGGCCAGTTTCACGAAAATTGGCTTGCCTGTCGTCTTCGTCAAGCTGGACTCTCTGGCCGAATATCCGGCCGCGTTCCGCTTCCTCGGCGCGCTGTTCAATCGAAAAGAAAGAGCCGAAGAGCTGGCGCGCTACATAGAGACGGCGCAAGCGCGCGTCGCCAAGGCGGTTAGCGAGATACCGTCCGCGGAGCGGGTGCGCGTATATTACGCTGAGGGCCCGAACGGCCTCGCGACCGAATGCGACACGAGCTTCCATGCTGAACCCATCACGCTCGCCGGCGGCGACAATGTGCGCCACTGCGAACAATCGACGCATATAGGCATGGAAAAAATCAGTCTGGAAGACGTGATCGCCCTCAGGCCCGAATTGATTCTCGCGCAAGACAAGACCTTCGCTGAAAGCGTCCCAAAAAACGCCAACTGGCGTAATGTGCCGGCCGTCGCCAAGAAGCGGGTCGCCTATGTGCCTCATGCGCCGTTCAACTGGCTTGATCGCCCGCCGAGCTATATGCGCGCGCTCGGCGTGCAATGGCTCGCCAATCTATTTTATCCCTCTCGCTATCCGCTCGATCTGAATGCCGAGACCAAGAAATTCTACAAGCTCTTCCTCGGCGTTGAAATCGACGACGCCGACGTCGCGCGAATCATGAACTGACGCGTGACCCGGCTTTTACTGCTGCCACTGTCGCTCATCGCCGTAGCGATAGCGTCGCTGACGATCGGGCGCTATCCGCTGACTCTTTACGAACTCGCCGCTTTTCTTGGAGCGCAGGTCGGGGTCGTCGCCATGCCGCAGGAGCGCGCCGACCTTGTCTTCAATATTCTCGTCGAGATCCGGCTGCCGCGCGTTCTCGCCGCCGCATTGATCGGAGCCGCGCTTTCAACATCCGGCGCAGCGTTTCAGGCGGTATTTCGTAACCCGCTCGTTTCGCCAGGCATACTCGGCGTGCTTGGGGGCGCCAGTTTCGGAGCGGCGCTTGGCATCCTGTTTTCCCGAAGCTGGCTGGTCGTCCAGATGAGCGCCTTCGTCTTTGGCGTCGCGGCGGTTATGGCCGGCGTTTTTGTCGCCAATCTTTTCGGTCGCGCCTCGATCGTCATGCTGATTCTCGGCGGAATGATTTCCGGCGCCTTCTTCACCTCGCTATTGTCAATCTTGAAATATGCCGCCGATCCAAATGATCAACTTCCCGCCATCGTCTATTGGCTCATGGGAAGCCTCAGCGGTCTCGACCTTTCGCAGATCAGCGTGGCGGCTCCGCCGATGCTGGTTGGAATCACACTACTGTCTTTTCTGGGGCGTGCGCTCGACGCGCTCTCGATGGGCGATGATGAAGCGCGGGCGCTTGGCGTGCCGGTTGAGCGCGTGCGCTATTCGGTAATCGCCGTCGCGACGCTCGCCTCATCGCTCTCGGTGGCGCTTGCGGGGATGATCGGCTGGGTCGGCCTTGTCGTTCCTCATGCGGCGCGTCTGCTTCTCGGACCGATGAACAGCCGTCTACTTCCCGCGAGCGCGTTTCTCGGCGCAATTTTCCTCGTTCTCGCGGACTGTCTAGCTCGAAATGTCGCTGTCGCGGAAATCCCTATCGGAATCATTACCGAGCTGCTCGGCGTTCCCTGCTTCGTGCTGGTGTTGCGTCATGCCCGACGAGCGTGGTTATGACCGCCGGAACCGGGACGCGACTTGAAGCCCGCGCGATACACCTTATGCGCGCCCATCGTTCTGTGCTCGCGGGCGCGGATCTTTGCGTCTCTTCGGGAGAGATCGTCGCGCTGCTCGGCGCCAATGGCGCAGGAAAGAGCACGCTGTTTCGCGTCATGCTTGGATTGCAAAAGGTGACGCGTGGAGACGCGTTGCTTGACGGCGCGCCAATCGCCGCCATCAGCCCACGCGAAGTTGCAAAGCGCATCGCCTACGTGCCGCAAACGCACGTGGCCCCTTTCCCATATCTGGCGCGCGACGTCGCCATGATGGGGAGGTTGCCGGCGACGGGGCTATTTGCAGCGTCCACTGCCGAAGACGAGGCGGTTGTCTCAGAAATCTTTGCGCGGCTCAAAATTACGTCGCTTGCGACGCGACCCTATACCGAAATCTCCGGCGGCGAACGCCAGCTGGTTCTGATTGCGCGGGCGCTTGCGCAGGGCGCGCGAATCCTCGTCCTGGATGAACCGCTGACCGGGCTGGATTACGGTTACCAGCTCAAAGTGTTGCGTCTCTTTGTAGAGTTAGCCGACTCCGGGTGCGGCATTCTCTTCAGCACGCATCATCCTGAACATGCATTGAAGATCGCGTCTCGCGTGGCGGTTCTCGCTGACGGCAAGATCATCGCAGATGATCGGCCTAAGGAGGTCATTACGGCGGCGATGATCGAATTGATATACGGCGTCCATGTCGACGCTGATGAGTTGTTAGTCCTGCCATCTCGGTCTAAACAGCAGACTCATGACAGTGCTCTTTAGAACGGCTCGCAATTCGGTCGCTTTGCATCCTGCCTAAATTTCACCACCAATTTCCTACTGGCAGCGGACTCAATCCCAAATACTCCATTTCGACGGCGAAAGAGACTCCGCGCGAGATCAGTTGACTGCGGTCACTGACGCCGGCGCACCGCGCCGTCGGCGACGACACAATCTCAACAAGCGGCGCGCCAACGATGACAGCGCACTTCTGGCGCGCAATGCCACGAATGCGGCCGGCATGAGGCGCACGAATCTCAACGCCGTCAATGGCGCCGAGCAGCTCGTTCCTTTCGACAAAGGCGCCGATTGATGAGCTGGTTCGGAATTGACCAGCCGTCGGCGCGCAAACGAGAATTTCCTCCGATCGCCGTGGCGCCGCCCGAGCATGATGAGGCGACGGCAGATCGCCCTGACGCAGGATGGCGCCGGGATCGAGGCCGTCAGTCCCGATGACAAGATCGCAATCGACGCCTGCGTGAAAATGCGAGCCTAATCCGATCGTGAGGTCGGCAAGATGCCGTAACGAAGGCGGCAAGGGCTCTTTTTCTTCTTGCGCAATGACAATCGCGTCCCACGGCCAACGTCCCGCCGCATCGGAAAACAAACCTCTCAGTAGCGGTATGAATTGCCGGGTTCGCAGTCCCAGCAAAAACTCCGAGCTGACGTCAGCGCGCCGCGCTTCGACGCCATCGAGATAGGCATAGCCGTCATACCATGCGTCAGCAAAACACATCCGGCGACGCAGGAATTGGGGCGCCGACGCCCGATACAGGACAACTGCATGGCCATCTCCAAAAAGGCGACGCGCGGCGGCCGACGCCTCTTCGCCAACACCGCAGACCAAAATGGTTTTTTCCTCGCTCACGAGCTTTCGCTCCATACGCCCACGGCGTCGAACATCGCGCCGGCTTCGATTAGGTTGAAGTCTGGAATCCGAGCCCGCGCCAAAGGATCTTGTCCGGATATCCATTGTTCGAGCGCATTCGGCGCCGAGAGCGCGCAGCTGAGAGCGCTACCGACCTCATAGAGCCCCCACGCGAGTCCGGAGCGCCGAAGCGCCGCCATCAAGGCGTTCTGCACAACGCTGCGGACAAAGAGATGCGTCGAAGAGACTGGCGTGTCGACAGCTTCTCCGCGGGCGGCGGCGACGCATGACTCCTTGTCGAACGCTGCGTGACCACGGCAAGCGAGCGGACGCACTTTATAGGCGAGGCATAATCCGCCTTCGATCAACGGGCAGGCATACTGGATCAACATTCGCTGCTCCTCGGACAGCCCGCCAATAGTCTGGTCGGCCTCAACGATGCGCTTGCGAAGCATTATGCCGCGTTCAGCGAAGGCTGCGGCGTTAACGGAGACGAAGCGCGCGAGCAGAAATATTTCCGGAGCCGTAGCGGCGACCCGGAGACGGCAGCAGGCGGCGCATTCTCCATGGCAGGCGAGCGCTGGTTCGCCTTCCCCCTGAATTGCGACATTTTGCGTAAAGCCGTCGAAAGCTTGCGCGCAGAGCAGTCCGATGAGCTCGGGTCGCGAGCGGCAGGAATCTATCGTTTCGCCAAAAGCATGCGACGTGGCCCTGAAGAAGTCGGAAGGACAATTATCTCCGCTCACTTTCCTGCTCCGCCTTACGCTGGTAAATACCATCAGCTGGCGCCCAATAAATGCAAGTGCGCAACGACTGTCCCTCTCTGCGCTCTCCACCAGGCCGCCAAAGCGCCAACGTCAGGCTCGACATATTCCGCCAGCTCGCCGGCAAAGCAGTCCCAATCCTGCGAAACTGGCGGGGACACAACCGTTACAACCGGAATGTCGGCGAGAATGGCTGCACGAAAGGCGTCACAGAGACCGCTGCGCGAGGCTTCCAGCTTTCCAAACTTGCTCAGCACAACCACATCGACGCCGCGATCGATTGCCTGCTCGACGCGTCCGCATGCGATCGCCAACCCGCCCGGATCGAGATTACACGCCTCTGACCCGACGCCAAGCTTCTGCGAAATCGAAATTGTTTCACCCGAGGCGATGTCCTTCACGCTTAGACTCTTGCAGTCTCCCGCGCCGCCGCACGCCGCCTCCTCTATCACCCCCGCGACACGAAATCCCTGAGATTGAAGATTTCGCGCGAAAGCCGAAAGCGTTCCCTGGAGTCCGCGACTGGTCATGCCCTTAAGGGCCGCGATGCGTTTTACGGGAAGGTCCATCGAGCCTCCAGCCTGACTAGTTAAATTTCGACAATTCACGTCCCAACACGTTATTCCGCTCCCGCGTTCTTTCTATCGCTACGACGACGGCGTCGGCGATCAGTCGCCCGCGCTCGTCGGCGCCCTTCCAGCACGCAAAGCGACCTCTCGGATCGATCTCGACGAGCTTCACGCCTCGAGGCGCATGGACGCCGTCTCGGGCGACGCCTCTGAGATATCCATCCAGAGGCGCGCGGACTGCTATTCGGTTTTGGTAGCCGAGCACGAAACCTCGAAAAACGAGCATGCCGACATCGAAAGGGGTCCGCCACACGCCATCGCACGTCGAATAAACGAAACGTTCCTTTCCTACGTCGCCCAAGGTCTGTGCAACCCCGTCGCCAAGTCTCGTTTCGCCA